>JBLMXB010000043.1:0-8470 GCA_050257555.1 Hyphomicrobiales bacterium
ATCGCCACCGTGCGATCCAGCCGCGTGTCCTTCGCGCTGTACACCTCCCCCATCCCCCCCGCGCCGAGGGGACCGAGGATCTCGTACGGGCCGAGCCGCTTGCCGGGTTCGAGGGTCATGAGGGAAGACTGTAGGTCAGGACGGGCCGATCGAGTAGAGGAAACGGGACGCGGGGAAGGTCCCCTCGTCCTGACGTCAACGGGACTTCCTCGCGCGTCGGGTGGCGTGGCCGTTCGGCTCCACGCTCCGGCGAGCCTGCCGGATCACCGCCTGGAGCGACCGGACGAGCGTCGCGCCCTCCTCCCGATACTCGCGAAGGAAGACCCGGGTCAGCCGGTCGAGCACGCCCTGGCCGCGCGGGGTGAGCGCGACGACGACGCGCCGCCGGTCGCGCGCGTCGCGCTCGCGGCGGACGAGACCCTTTCGCTCGAGGCGGTCGACGAGACCCACGACGCTGTGGTGGCGGAGGAACATCCGATCCGCGAGGTAGCCGACGGTCGTGTCCTCGGGGCGGGAGGCGGCGCGGATCTCGAGGAGCACCTGGTGCTGCTGCGGGAGGAGCCCTTCCCTGCGGGAGGCGCGCCCGCTGAAATCGAGGAACCGTCGGATGCTGAAGCGGTACTCAGCGAGCGCGCGCCACAGGGTCTCCGGGATCCGTGGGGGGTCCGTGGAGGACGCCATTATATCGTACCTCGATAGGAAAGGAAAGCGACGATCCTCATGCCGGCCTCACGAACGAACGGTCGAGATCGGAGGGACGGGCGCAGCCGACGAGCCCGAGCGCGAGCGAGACCTCGTCCCGCAGGATCTCGAGGACGCGACGGACGCCCGCCTCCCCTCCGGCCGCGAGTCCCCAGAGATAGGGGCGTCCGATCAAAACGGCGCGGGCGCCGAGTGCGAGCGCCTTCACGATCTCCGAGCCGCGCCGGAATCCGCCGTCCACGTAGACCTCGGTCCGGCCGCCGACCGCGTCCACCACGCCGGGGAGCGCGAGGATCGTCGCCTCGCCGCCGTCGAGCTGCCGGCCGCCGTGGTTCGAGACCACGATCGCGTCGACGCCCGCGTCCACCGCGCGTCGCGCGTCGTCGGGGCGCACGATCCCCTTCAGCACGATCGGGAGCTTCGTCTGGCCGCGGAGCCAGGCGACGCTCTCCCACGTGAGCGAGGGATCGAGCATCTTGTGCGCGTGCGCGAACATCCCGCCCGGCGTGGTCCACCGCGCGTGTTCCGCGCCCAGCTCCTCGAAGTTGGCGAGGCCGACGCCGGGCGGGAGGACGAAGCCGTTCCGGAAGTCCCGCTCCCGGCGTCCGAGGAGCGGCGTGTCGACCGTGAGCACGAGCGCGCGGTACCCCGCGCGCTCGGCCCGGGCGAGGAGCGCCTGCGAGATCTCCCGCTCGCGGTAGACGTAGAGCTGGAACCAGAGCGGTCCGGTCGCGGCCTCGGCGATCGCCTCGAGCGCCGTGCTCGCCATCGTGCTCGCGATCATCAGGGTCCCGGCCGCGCCGGCCGCGCGCGCGGTCGCGGGCTCGCCGTCCGGGTGGGCGAGGCGATGGTACGCGGCGGGCGCGAGGAGGACCGGCGAGGAGACGGGGTCACCCAGCACGGTCGTCGACGGATCGACGGCGCTCACGTCGACGAGCACGCGATGGAGGAGCACCCACCGCCCCATCCCCGCGCGGTTCCGCTCCAGCGTCCGCTCGTCCTCGGCGCCGCCCGCGTAGTAGTCGAAGAAGGGGCGCTTCATGAACCGCTCGGCGGCCCGCTCCGCGTCGGCCACGTTGAGGAGGCGGGCCAGCGCGGCCGCGTCGAGCCGCTTCACGCCCGCCGGCCGGCGGGCTCTCGGCGATCGCTTCGCGGGCATCGGCGTCCCCTCAGGGCTTCCGGTCGAGGAACGACTCGAGGCGCTTCACGAACGCGTCGGGCTCCTCGAAGTACGGGAGGTGGCCGCTCTTCTCGAACACCGTGAACTCGGACCCGGGGATCGCCTTGTGGATCTCCCACGCGATCCGTGGCGCGACGTTCATGTCGAAGCGGCCGGTCAGGACCAGCGTCGGGAACCGGAACTTGCGGAGCTCCGGATTCAGATCGTACTTGGCCAGGTCGGCGTTCAGCGTCTCGTTGACCCGGCGGTCGTAGTGGTAGTCGGCGGCGTGGGCGAGGAAGCGGTCGCGATTCCCGGTCGAGTAGAAGAGGAGGCCCAGGTACTCGTGCAGGTCGGCATGGAGCGCGACCGTGTCGCCGAGCGCCTCGGCGAACGCCACCGCCTCCTGCCGCTCGACGGCCTCCGGGTAGACGTCCTTGAAGAGGAACGCGGTGTCGGACCACTTCGGCGCCGCGGAATCGACGATGATCAGGTGCGCGATCCGCTCGGGGTGGCGCGCCGCGTACGCCATGACCAGGTAGCCGCCCCACGAGTGGCCGAGGAGGTCCATCTTCTCGAGGCCGAGATGGGCGCGCACGGAGTCGAGGTCGGCGATCTGATCGGCCAGCGTGCAGGTGGCGCTGTCCGGGAGCGGTCCCGAGCGGCCGTTTCCCCGCTGATCGTAGAAGACGACCCTCCGCTTCCGGGCGAGCACGTCCCAGGCGTCGGAGCAGTGGACGTAATCGTGATCGAACCCCGGACCGCCGTTCACGACGACGAGCGGGGTCCCCGGCGCGCTGCCGCGGACCTCGACGTAGAGCGAGACCGGGCCGGCACGGAACACGGTGCCCTTCTCCGCGGTCGCGGCGCGGGCGGAGGGAGCGAGCGCGATCAGGAGGAGCGCGGCCGCGGCGGCGGCGCGACGGACGGCGTGCGGCATGGGCGGGCCCCCCGGTACCGATGGCGTGCGGCGGATTCGTGAGGCGCGAGTATGCACCCGGGGGCCGCCCCGCTCAAGCGGGCGCGCCTCCCGAGCGGCCGCCCCGATCCAGCGGGCGCGCCGCTTGCGGCGCTCCCGCGCGGCGGCTACGATTCCCCGCCATGAGACGGACGTCCGGACACGCCGCGCGCCCCGTTCGCGCCCCCCGGGGGTCGCATTAGCACCCCGCTGGGCCTCTTCGGGACCGGCGCCCTCCTCGGGCTCAGCATCGTGGCGCCGCCCGGCCCGGTCATGGCGGTGATGGCCTCCGCCTCGCTCGCCGGCCGGCCGCGGGAGGCGGTCGTGACCGCGATGGGCGCGATGTCGGCCGACGCGGTCTGGATGCTGTCGGTCATGGTCGGATTCATCGCGCTGCTCCACGACCACCTGCGCCTCGTCGGCGGGCTCGGGATCGCGGGCGGAGGGCTCCTCCTCTGGATGGCGTGGAGCGCCTTCGGCGCGGCGCGGCGCGGCATCGCGCACACGTCGATCCGCGGCTCCTATCGTCTCGGGTTCGTCACGGTGCTCACGAGCCCGTTCTCCCTCGGCTGGTGGATGGCGAGCGGCCCGATCGTGATCGCGTCGCTCCACTGGCAGGGGATCGTGGGCCTCTTCGCGTCGATCTTCGTCTACGCGATCGTCTTCGCGTACGCCCTCCGCTGGATCGGCCAGCGGGTCGAGGCGACGGCGATCGTGTTCGCCTACATCGGCGCCGCGATGCTCGCCTTCTTCGGGATCTACTTCGCCCGGGAGGGACTCCGCCTCCTGGTCGCGCCGTAGCGGGCGCCCGCGCCGGTCAGTTCGTCTTCGTCAGCTCGACGCGCCGATTCCGCGCGCGTCCGTCGGGCGTGTCGTTGGTCGCGATCGGACGCGTCTCGCCGTAGCCCTTCGCGGTGAGCCGCGAGGGGGCGACCCCCTTGTCGATCAGGTACTGCCGGACGGCCTCCGCGCGACGCTGGGAGAGGTCCATGTTGTACTTGGCGTCGGCGACCGAGTCGGTGTGCCCGCCGACCTCCACGTCCACCTCGGGCCAGTCGCGGAGGGAGGCCGCCACGCGATCGAGCGTCGCCCGCGACTCGTGCGTCAGCTCGGCGCTGTCGGTCACGAAGTTCACGCCCTCGAGGATCAGCGACTTCTTCCCCTCCTCGAAGAGCGCCTTCGCCTTCTCGGGACAGCCCGTCGCGTCGACCTTCGTGCCGCGCGGCGTTCCGGGGCAGCGGTCGATGCGGTCCGGGACGCCGTCGCCGTCGGAGTCGAGGTCGGCCTTGCGCGACCGGAGCGCGAGCGACCAGCCGAGGAGGATCTGGGTGTTCGCGACGTCCTTCCCACCCAGCCCCTCGTCGCCGCCCCACCATTCCTCGCGCAGCTCGAGGTGCCACCGGCTCCAGTCGTTCCCCGTGGAGCGGATGCCGATGCCCGCGGAGAGAATCGGCCGCCCGAAGTCGGGACGGGTCGCCGGCATGTTCGCGTCGGCCCAGCCGAGGGCGCCGGCGAGGTACCACGAGTAGTTCGGGTTCGGGAAGTCGAAGTTCCGCTCGATGCCGGCGCGGCTCTCGAAGATCTTCGACTTCTGGCCGTCCAGGTCGGTGTCGAACTTCCCGTAGAGGCCTTCGAGGAAGTACGAAACCGGACGGTGCATGTTCGCGCCGAGGCGGAGCCCGTAGACGGGCGAGTAGTCCGCCTTGCGTCCCGGGCCGACGACGTCGCGGTCGAGACGCATGATTCCGAAGAGGAGTCCCAGCTCGCCCGGGGCCTTGGTCGCGGCCGCGGCCGCCGGCACCACCGGAAGGAGCGCGGCCAGGGCGAGGAGCGTGACGAGTCGGCGGAAGATCTCCGGCATGATGGACCTCCGATCGCAGGGGGATGTCGTCGATGTCCGTTCCGCCGGGCCCGACGGGGCCGGGCGGATCCGAGGCGATTCTACACGACCGCCACGCCCGACGCCCGTATCGGTCCGGGTCCGGGCCGTACCGCCCGCCATACGCCGCCGACGGCGCGCCTCCGGGATCCCGGGATCGCGCGCGGCCCCCTCGCGAGCCTCTAAGTCCAGCCGCGACGGGGCGCTACGTCGATACCCCGCGCGCGCGGCGCGGCCGTGGCCCGGGACCTGCACGGGGCCGGGACGTCGCGCCCAAATCGGGCGCCTCGGGTCCTGAACACGAGACACGGAGAGGGAGCGCGATCATGCGCGCGGTCGTCACGGGAGGAGCCGGATTCGTCGGAAGTCACCTGATCGAGGCGCTTCGCGCCCGCGGCGATCGCGTCGTCTGCATCGAGCGCCGGGGCGCCGATCGCGCGTGGGTGTCCGACCCCGGCGTCGCGTTCCATGACGTCGGGCTCGACGACGCGCGCGCGCTCCGGCCGCTCGTGCGGGGCACCGACGTCGTCTTCCATCTCGCCGCGCTGACGCACGCGCGGCGGCCGGAGGAGTACGTCCGCGTCAACGCCGACGGCACCGCGCGGCTCTTCGAGGCGATCGCGGGCGCCCGCGGTGGCCGGACGCGCCCGCCGCGCGTCGTCTTCGTGTCGTCGATCGCCGCGATCGGCCCGTGCCGGAACGGCGAGCGGCTGAGCGCCTGCTCGGTCCCGACGCCGATCTCGGCGTACGGCCGCTCGAAGCTCGCCGCCGAAGCGGTCGTGCACGGCTACGCCGACCGCGTGCCGTCCGTGATCCTCCGCTTCTCCGCCGTCTACGGTCCGCGCGACCGGGGCGTGCTCCCGATGTTCCGGCTGGCGCGCCGCGGCCTGGCGCTCACGATCGGGGGCGGCGAGCGCGAGGTGAGCATGACGTACGTGGCCGACGCCGTGGCGGCGCTCCTCGGCGCCGCCGACGCGCCGCGCGGGACGGGGCGCACGTACTGCGTCGCGCATCCCGAGACCGTGTGCTGGTCGCGCTTCCTCGAGCGGGTGGAGGCCTCGGCCGGCCGCCGGTCCCGGGTGGTAGAATTGCCGGTTTCCGCGGTGCGCGCGGTGGCCGTCGCGTCCGAGGGCGTCGCGCGTCTCCGCGGGCGCGCCGCCTACCTGAACCGCGACCGCCTTCGCGAAGTGACGCAGCCGCGCTGGGTCTGCGATCCGGCGGACGCGTCGCGCGATCTCGGCTTCGCCCCCGCGTGGCCGATCGACCGCGGCGTCCCGGCGACGATGGATTGGTACCGAACGGAGGGATGGCTGTCGTGAACCGGATCTATCCGATGGACCGCGTGATGTCCGCCTACCACGGACTCCTCGCGATCGCCTGGCTCGTCCTCTACCGGGACGCCTGGCCGCTCGGCCTCGTCCTGGCGGCGGTCCATGCGGGCCTCGCCTTCCTCCCGCGCGCGCTCCGCGCCCTGCCCGACCGGCTTCCGGCCTGGGCGGCGGCGCTCCGGCTCGGCTATCCGGCGCTGTCGCTCTTCCCGCTCTGGTCGGAGCTCGGGTTCATGCACCGGCTCCACCTGCCGCCCGGACACGACGCGACGATCGCGCGGCTCGACCGCTCGATCTTCGGAGTCCATTGGAGCACGGCGTGGCGGGTCGCGATGCCGGAGGGCTGGCTGAGCGAGACGATGCACGGCCTCTACCTCGCGTACTACCTGATCCTCGTGACGCCGGCGCTGGTCGCCGCCGTCACGCGCCGCGGCGAGGCGTTCCGCGACATCTCGTTCCGTCTGATGCTGACGTACACCGCCTGCTTCGCGGCGTACGTCTTCTTTCCCGTCTACGGTCCCCGGGAGACCCACGGCGCCGCCATGGCGGCCGGCGGGATCTTCGCGCCGCTGATGGATCGCCTCTTCGCGGCCGGCGACTCGCCCGGGACGGCGTTTCCCTCGTCGCACGTCGCCGGCGCCATGACGAGCGCGTGGGTCGCGCTCCGGTGGCTGCCGCGTCCGGTCGGGGCGATCCTCCTCTTTGGAGCCACCGGGGTCGCGTTCGCCACGGTCTACACGGGCAACCATTACTCGATCGACGCGCTGACGGGCCTCGTCTTCGCCGCGATCCTCCAGACGGCGGTGGCGCCGCTCTTCGAGAAGGGAGCGCGGTCGTGAACGGCCCGATCCTGGTCACCGGCGCCACGGGATTCCTCGGCGCGCACGTCCTCCGGCTCCTCGCCGGGGCGACCCCGCCGCCGCGCGTCCGCGCGCTGGTCCGCCGCCCGGAGGCGCTCGATCCCTCGATCCGCGCGCGCCTCGACGTGGTCGGAGGCGACCTGCGCGACCGGCGCGCGATCGCGACCGCGACGGAGGGCGCGCGGACCGTGCTCCATCTCGCGGCCGTCGCCCGCGCCTGGTCGCCCGACCCCGAGGAGTTCCGCGCCGTCAACGTCGGCGCCGTCGCGGCGCTCCTCGCGGCCGCCCGGCACGCGGGCGTCGAGCGGTTCGTCCACGTCTCGAGCGTGATCGCGGACGCGCCGCACCGCGACGCGCCGCTCCCCGCTTCGCTCCGCGCGCCGACGCCGTACGAGGCGACGAAGCGCGAGGGAGAGCGGCTCGTCGCGGCCGACGCCGACGCCGGCCTCCACGCGGTCATCGTGCGGCCGACGCGCCTCTACGGTCCCGGCCCCCGGACCGACGCGAACGGCGTCACGCGGCTCCTCGAGCGGTACCTGGACGGAAAGCCGACGGTCCGCCTCGAGGACGGCGACGTGCTCGCGAACTACGTCCACGTCGAGGACGTGGCCCGCGGGATCCTCCTCGCGGCGGCGCACGGGCGGCGCGGCGCGGTCTACGCGCTCGGCGGCGAGAACGTCCCCCTTCGCGACCTCCTGGCCCTGTCCGGCGAGCTGGCGGGGGTCCGGCATCGGGTCGTCGCGATCCCGACCTGGGCGGGCCTCGCGGTCGGCTGGGCCGCGGAGCAGTCGGCGCGATTCGGGCGCGCCCCCTTCATCACCCGCGGATGGGTCCGCACGTTCCTCGAGGACCACCGCGTCGACATCGGACCGGCTCGCCGTGATCTCGGCTACGCGCCCCGTTCCCTGCGGGACGGGCTCCGCGACACCATCGCATGGCTGCACGCGGAGCGGGACCGCGCGGAGGCGGCGTGAGCGCGCTGGGCGGGGAGACGGCTCGCGCGCGTCCGAATGGACGCGCCGGGTCGGGCCCGCGCGCTCACCTCGCCCCCGCGCCGGCGTTGATCGTGCTGGCCGCGGTGACGCTCACCGCGTTCTACTACTTCGCCCGCACCGACACGATCGGCGTCTATTCGGCCGCGCGCGGATGGGCCCGCATGACGCCGGGGCTCTTCACGACGAGGCTCCACTACCTCGCCGCGGCGGCGCTCCTCGGGCTCCTGCCCGCCCTCGCCGCGCGCCGCCTCACGGGCTTGTCCTTCGCGTCGCTCGGCCTCGGGCTCGGGCGCTGGCGCGAGGGGCTCGTCTGGCTCGCGATCGGCGCGCCGCTCGCGTGGATGCTCGCGGGACACGCGACCACGCCCGAGATGCGCGCCGTCTATCCGCTCGATCCCGCACTCTCGTCGCGCCCCGGCGCGTTCTGGCCGTACGCCGGCACGGAGTTCCTCTACTACGGCGCGTGGGAGGTGCTCTTCCGCGGCGTGCTCCTCTTCGGCCTCGCGCCGGAGCTGGGCTTCCTCGGCGCCAACGCGGTCCAGACCGCGCTCTCGGTCACCGCGCACTTCGGCCGCCCGCTCACCGAGAC
>JBLMXB010000044.1:0-8697 GCA_050257555.1 Hyphomicrobiales bacterium
CGCCTGTCAATCTGTCAGGGGACCATCCCCGGGAGCGGTCCCCGCTCCGGACCGGCTTCAGCGCACGAGCGTGATGAACTGATCGCCCATCTCGGGCGTGCCGTTCTCGTCGAAGTCGAACTCCACGTCGGCGTCGTCCAGGTGGAGCGTGCTCCCCGAGAGCGAGACGTCGTACGTCCACTCCCACGGGAATCCGGTCGGCTGCACCTTGAAGAGATCTCCGTCGAGCCGCCACGTGCCGGTCGACGTGTCGGGAGATCCTCCCGGCGCCGTGTAGACGTAGACCCACGCGTGATCGTCCCGGATCGAGACCTTCACGGCGCCCCCGAGCGCGATCAGATCGACCCGCACCTGCGGAGTCGTCCGGCTCCGGTACTCCACCATCGTCGCGTTCCAGTCCCCCGTGATCTGCGCCGGCTTCGGACCGACCTTGTTGTCCTTGTTACAGGCCACCCCTCCGAGGAGGAGGAGGAGGAGCGCGATCAGGAAGGGCGCGCTGCTCCGCAGTCGTTTCATGGCGTTTCCCCCCACCATCGATCCCGCGCCCGCCGGCGCGCTTCGCCGGGTCCGGCCACGGATCTCGAACGTGAAAGCGCATGAGACGTGCCGGTTCGGCGCCCGTCGGGCGAAGGGCCCGGGATCGTCCGCCGCCCACGGCCCAACCGCGCCGCGCGCCGGGGGTTGCCGTCGGGACGATCCGCGGCGTCCCGCGCCCGGGCGCGCGCGGCCGTTCCCGCGCGTCGCGCACGCGGCTGCCAGCGTGTCAGGAGGGGAACGGAAGCGGCAGGGCGGAGCGCTCAGCCGACGCGGTAGCGCTTCAGCTTTTCGTAGAGCGTCCGGAGGCCGATCCCGAGGCGCTCTGCGGCGATCCGGCGGTTCCCGCCCGTCTCGACGAGCGCGCGCTCGATCGCCTCACGCTCGAGCTCGTCGAGGGGGCGCCCCTTCGCGCCCGCGGGGCGCGCCGCCGCGGCCGACCGCACGGCCGCCGCGTCGATGACGTCGCCGTCCACGAGGATCGCCGCGCGCTCGAGCGCGTTCGCCAGCTCGCGCACGTTCCCGGGCCACGCGGCCGAAGCGATCGCCCGGCGCGCGCCGGCGTCGAGCCTCAGCGGCGCGCGATTCAGGTCGGCGGAGACGCGCGCGAGGAGCGCCTCCGCGAGCGGCAGGAGGTCCGCCTTCCGGTCGCGGAGCGGTGGGAGCGCGACCGGGAAGACGGCGATCCGGTGGTAGAGGTCGTCGCGGAACGTGCCGTCCGCGATCATGCGGTCCAGGTTCCGGTTCGTCGCGGCCACCCAACGCACGTCCGCCTCGATCGTGCGCGTGCCGCCGACCCGCTCGAAGCGGCGCTCCTGGAGCACGCGGAGGAGCTTCGCCTGGAGCGGGGGCCTGAGCTCCGCGATCTCGTCGAGGAAGAGGGTGCCTCCCTCCGCGAGCTCGATCCGCCCGCGGCGCGACGCGACGGCGCCCGTGAACGCGCCCTTCTCGTGTCCGAAGAGCTCGCTCTCGATCAGCGTCTCGGCCATCGCCGCGCAGTTGACCGCGACGAACGGCCCCGTCGCGCGGGCGCTCCAGGCGTGAAGGGCCCGGGCCGCGACCTCCTTCCCCGTGCCGCTCTCCCCGATCAGGAGGACCGTGGTGTTCGTGCCCGCGACGCGCCGGAGCGCCTCCACGACAGGCGCCATGACCGGATCGCCGTACGTGAGCGGCGGCACGGCGGGCGCGTCGCGCGCCGAGCGGTCGCGGAGCGCCAAGAGGCGGCGGCGCTCGAGCGCGCGCGCGACCAGGAGCCTGAGCTCGCTCGGACCGCTGAGCGGCTTCTGGAGGTAGTCGAACGCGCCGAGCTTCATCGCCTCCACCGCGGTCTCGACGGTCCCGTGCGCCGTCAGCACCACGACCTCGGCTTCGGGCTGGTCCGCGCGCACCTTCCGGAGGAGCGCCATCCCGTCGATCGCGCCCGGCATCTTGAGGTCGGTGATCACGAGATCGAACGACTCGCGCGAGAGCCGCGCGGCCGCCGCCTGTCCGTCGGCGGCGCGGATGGTCGTGTGCCCCTCGTCCTCCAGCGCCTCCGCGACGAACTCGCGGATCCCCTCCTCGTCGTCGGCGATCAGGATGCGGGCCATCGTGGCGCTCCGGCGCGTCCCCGGCGTTCCCTCGGGTCGGCGCTCATCGGGACGGGATCTCGATCCGGAAGACGGCGCCGCCTTCCGGGTGATTGGTCGCGGTGATCGTCCCGCCGTGCATGGCGACGACGCGGCGCGCGACCGCGAGGCCGAGCCCGGTCCCCGCCGCGCGGGTCGTCACGAAGGGCTCGAAGATCTTCTCCTCCTGCCCGGCCGGAATCCCCGGACCGCGATCGCGCACCGCGATCACGAGCCGCCCCTGCTCGGCGGCCACCGAGACGTCGACCGGCGCGCCCTCGGGCGACGCCTGCGCGGCGTTCCGGAGGACGTTCGTCAAGGCGCCCCGCATCGGGTTCGCGTCGAGGGGCCAGACGCCGGGCGCGCGCTCGAGGTCGAGGCGGAACCGGTTCCCGCCGACGTCCGCCGCGGCGGCGCGCACGAGCGCGGCCGGGTCGGTCGGAGCGGGGCTCACGGGCGCGGAGCGGGCGAAGTCGAGGAGGTTCGACGTCAGCGACTCGAGCCGCGTCGCCTCGTGCACGATCCGGTCGGCCTTCTTCCGATCGGGCGCCTCCACCGGGAGGCGTTCCGCGAGGAGCTGCGCGTGCCCCTTGAGCGACGCGAGCGGGTTCCGGAGCTCGTGCGCGAGGAGCGCCGACATCTCGCCGAGGACGCCGAGCCGGCGCTGGTGCTCGAGGCGCCGCTCGATCTCCTCCTGCGTCTGCGAGAGCCGCCAGAAGAGGATCGACGCGACCATGAGGAGCCCCGCGACGGCGGCGGAGAGCGCGATCGAGCGGACGCCCTGGCTCGAGAGCTCGCGCGCCGTGACGGGATCGAACTCGAACGTGATCCCCGGCAGTCGCCGCGGGCCGTCCCCGACGCGCCGCGGCGCGTCGGCGCTTCGCCGCGCGCCCTCGCGCTCCCGGCGCGGCTCGATCCGCGCGCGGATGCGGGACCCGACCTCCGTCAGGACCATGAACGGCGTCGCGTCGCGCGCCTCGCGATCGCGCACCCGCCGCTCCGGACCCGACGCCGGCGTGCCGGCCTGGCGGTCGACGACGCCCGGCTCGCTGCTCGTCGCGACGTAGCGGAGGCCGTCCGGCCACTCCACGCGGAGGATCGAGTCGAGGTCCGCGGCGGTCGCCCCCGGTCCCTTCTCGCGGAGGCTCCGGAAGATCGCGCCGCGGAGGAGGTCGGCCTGGCCGCGATAGAGCGTCGCCGACGCGTCGATGGCGGTGCGGTAGCCCGACCAGGCCGTCGCGATCACCGCCATGCCCATCGCCACGGTCGTCGCGAGGAGGCCCCACCGCGCCCAGCGCCGGCCTCGTCCGTCATGCGCCACGAGGCAACCTAGTACGCGAGCGGCGCGTCGGGGTCGAGCACGCCGGTGTAGTAGTCGAGGAGCGAGCTCTGCAGGAGCACGTTGAACCGCGCGCTCACGGACGCGCTCTCCGCCGCCACGCCCGTCGCCCGCGCCTGGCTCAGCTCCACCAGCGTGGCGACGCCCGCTTGGTAGCGGTCCTGCACGGCCTGGAGCGCCTGCTCGGCCGCCGCCACCTGCGCGTCGGCGGCGCGGTGCTGGGCGTGCGCGGCGCGGTAGTTCAGGTACGCCTGGCGGACCTCGAGCGCGACCTCCTGCCGCGTCGCCTCGGCGTCGAGGCGCGCGTTGTCGGCCTGGATCTGGGCCCGCTGGCCGTTCGTGCGGGCCGCGAGGCGGTCGAAGATGGGAATCCCGAGCCCGAGCGAGATCGAGCCGCTCCGCCGCTGGTCGAGCTGGTCGCCGAAGTTGGCCGCGCCGGTGCTCACCCAATCGGAGCCGTACGATCCGCTCAGCGTGAGCGATGGCCACGCGTCCGACTTCGCGAGCCGCACGCCCTGGCGCGCGGCGAGCACGCGGAGCGAGTCGGCGTTCAGATCGGGCCGGGCGCGGAGCGCGCGCCCGAGGAGGTCGTCGAGCGCGATCGACCGCTCCGCGGGGACGCTGTCGCCCATCGCGGGGGCCGTGAAGCGGTACGCCCCCGTGGGGTCGAGATCGAGCGTCTGGATGAGGTCCGTCGCGCTCACGGCGGCGTCCCGCTCCGCGTTCACGACCGCGAGATCCGCCGACGCCACCGAGGCCTGCTGCTGGTAGAGGTCGGCGACCGGCCGGCGTCCGGCCGTCACGTACGCCTGGATCTGGTCGAGGAGGCTCCGCTGCGCCGTCAGGTTCGCCCGCTGCACCCGGAGCTGCTCGCGCTTCTCGAGGTGCGAGAGGAACTGCGAGATCACCGTGAAGACCGCCGTTTGGCGGGCGCGCGTGAGGTCGAGCCGGCTCGCGTCGCGCGTCCGGCCCGACTGGGCGATCGACGCGATGTTCCCGAACCCGTCGAAGAGGGTCATGCTCGACGAGACGCCCAGGTTCACCGCTTGTGACGTCTCGTTCAGGATCTGCCCCTGCTCCTGGCTGAAGAACCGGCCGTAGTTCTGCGTGCCGCGGGCGCTCGCCTGGAGGTTCGGCGCGAGGTTCCACTTCTGCTGCCGCGCCGCGAGCGCGTCCGAGTGGGCCGTGTTCCCCGCGCGGAGCACGGACGGATTCTGCCTCAGCGCGAGCTCGACGGCCTCGTCCATCGTGATCTCCTCGGCGCCCGCCGGGACCGATCCGAACGGCTCGACCGAGTCGGCGGGCGCGGCCGGGACGGACGGCGTTGCCGGGAGCGGCAGGAGGGCCGGCGCCGCCACGGCCGTATCGCCCGGCGCCGTGACGGACGTGTCGGCCGAGTCCGCGCCGGCGCGGTCCGCCGGCGCGCTGGCGCGGGCCGCGCGGGGACCGACCATGAGCGTGGCGGTCGTCGCGGCGAGCAGGGCGGCCGCCGCGAGCGCGGCGGCGGGGCGCGTCGGGCGGCGGTCACTCATAACGGAGCGCCTCGATCGGGTGGAGCGACGCGGCCTTCCGCGCCGGATAGAACCCGAAGAAGATGCCGACGCCCGCGGAGAAGACGAGCGCGATCGCGACCGTCTGCGGGACGATCAGCGTCTTCCATCCCATCACGTGGCCCAGCACGGCCGATCCGGCGAAGCCGAGCACGACGCCGATCAGACCTCCGAGCAGGCTCATGACGATGCTCTCGACCAGGAACTGCGTGAGCACGTCGCCGCCCCGGGCGCCGATCGCCATCCGGATCCCGATCTCGCGCGTCCGCTCGGTCACGGAGACGAGCATGATGTTCATGATCCCGATTCCGCCGACGAGGAGCGAGATGCTCGCGATCGCGGCGAGGAGAACCGTCATCACGCGCGTGGTCTGCTCGGCGGCGTCGGCGAGGTCGGTCTGGTTCCGGACCGTGAAATCGGGATCCTCCGCGTCCGACAGCCGGTGCGTGCCGCGGAGGATCGCGGTGATCTCGTCCTGCGCGTACGGGATCTCGTTCGGCGTGGCCGTGCTCGCGATGATCTGCGGGATGAACTGGTGCCCGGAGAGCCGGGTCTGGATCGTCGTGTAGGGCGCGAGGATGACGTCGTCCATGTCGCTCCCCTGCGCCGTCTGCCCCTTGGGCGACAGGACGCCGATGATCTCGAACGGAACGTCCCGGAGCCGGATCTGCTGCCCGACCGGGGACTGATCCGGGAATAGGTTGTCGGCGACGGTCTTCCCGATCACGGCCACCTTCCGCATCGAGCGGGTGTCGGCGTCGTCGAAGAAGCGCCCGTCGTCGACCGGCCACCCGCGGATCGTCTGGTAATCGGGGGAGACGCCGTAGACGAACGTCCTCCAGTTGCCGACGCCGCCGACCGCCTGCGTGCGGGTGACGATCACCGGCGAGACCCCGGTCAGGAGCGTGCCCGATTTCTTCATCGCGTCCGAGTCCGCGATCGAGAGTCGCGTGAACGTCTGCGCCCCCTGGTTCACCCCGCCGCGGTTGCTCGTTCCGGCCGTCACGACGATCAGGTTCGTGCCGAGGCTCTGGATCTGCGCGCGGATCTCCGATTGCGCGCCCTGCCCGACCGCCACCATGACGATGACGGCCGCGACCCCGATGATCACGCCGAGCATCGTGAGCGCCGCGCGCATCTTGTTCTTCAGGATGCTGCTCAGGGCCACCCGCGTCAGCTTCGAGAGCTTCATACGGTCTCCACGGTGTCGGACGGGGGCAGGGTGAGGAGGTCCGCGCGGGCGTCCCGGCGGTTCGCGACCGGGCGGTCCTCCACGATCCGGCCGTCCCGGAGCGCGACGACCCGGCGCGCGTACCGGGCGATCGACTCCTCGTGCGTGACGAGGAGGACCGTGATCCCCTGCTCGTTCAGCTCCTGGAAGAGCGCCATCACCTCGACCGACGTGTGCGAGTCGAGGTTTCCGGTCGGCTCGTCCGCCAGGACCATCGACGGCGACGTCACGAGCGCGCGGGCGATCGCGACGCGCTGCTGCTGGCCGCCCGAGAGCTCGTTCGGCTCGTGGCCCACGCGGTCGGCGAGCCCGACCCGCGCGAGCGCCTCGGCGGCGAGCCGCCGCGTGTCGCGGTGGCCGTCGTTCCGGGAGTAGAGGAGCGGCAGCTCGACGTTCTCGAGCGCGGTCGTCCGCGCGAGGAGGTTGAATCCCTGGAAGACGAACCCGATCTTCCGGTTCCGGATGTCCGCGAGATCGTTCCCGGTCATCCGGTCGACGCGCACGCCGTCGAGGGCGTACGTCCCGGACGTCGGCGCGTCGAGGCAGCCGAGGAGGTTCATGAGCGTCGACTTCCCCGACCCGGACGCGCCCATGATCGCCACCATCTCGCCCCGCGCGACGGAGAGCGTGACGCCCTGGAGCGCGTGGACGCGGGTCGCGCCCATCACGTAGACCTTCTCGAGGGCCTCGGTGCGGATGACCGGTTCGGCGTTCACCGTCGCGCCTCGATCAGAGCCCCGGCGGACCGCGGAAGCGGCCCTGCTGGTTCGATCCCTGGAACGGGTTCGAGGAGCTGCCCGAGGCGGGCGCGGCGCCGACCGCGATCCCCGCGATCACCTGCGTCCCCTCGCGGAGCGAATCGCCCGAGACCTCGGTGGACGTGCCGTCGCTCGCGCCGGTGTGGACGCGCAGGATCTCGAGCTTGCCGTTCTTCACGGTCCAGAGCCGGCCCCGCCCGCTCGTTCCGTTCGCGCCCCCGCCGCCCGCGCCGCCCCCGCTGCCGAAGCCGCCGAAGCCGCCCGCGGAGCCGCGGCCTCCGGCCCCGAACGGTCCGGTCCTCGAACCTCCCGCCGCGCCCTCGCCGCCGCCGGCGCCGCCGTTCGCGCGGCGCTCGGCCATCCGGCGGGCCCACGTCGAGTCGCCGCCCGCGCCGCGTACCGCGGCGATCATCTCGGGCGTCGCCCGGAATCGGAGCGCCGTGTTCGGCACCTTGAGGACGTCGTGCGCCTCGGCCACGATGAAGTCGACGGTCGCCGTCATCCCCGGAAGGAGCACGCCGCTCCTGTTGTCCACGCCCACCACGACCGTGTAGTTGACGACGTTCTCCTCCTCGGTCGACTGGAGCCGCACCTGCGTCACGGTCCCCTCGAACGTGCGGTTCGGGTACGCCTGGACCGTGAACCGAGCCTCCTGGCCGTCGTGGATCATCCCGATGTCGCTCTCGTCCACCGAGGCGAGGATCTCCATGCGCGTGAGGTCCTCGGCGATCAGGAAGAGCTGCGGCGCGGAGAGGCTCGCCGCGACCGTCTGCCCGACGTCGACGTCGCGCTCCACCACGACGCCGTCGATCGGCGTGCGGATCTCGGTGTAGCCGAGGTTCTGCTTGGCGCGCTCCAGGCTCACCTGCGCCGACTTGAGGTTCGCGTCGGCGACGTCGTACGCGTGCTTCACGGTGTCCCACTCGCTCGCCGCGATCACGTTCCGGTCGTAGAGCCCCTTGTTCCGGTCGTAGTCGCTCTTCGCCTGGTCGTAGTCGGCCTGGACGCGCTCCAGGTCGGCCTGCGCCGACCGCACCGCCTGCTCGAGGAGCGTCGGGTCGATCCGCGCGATCAGCTGCCCCTTCTTCACGTGCTGGTTGAAGTCGGCGTAGATGGCGGCGATCTGCCCCGAGACCTGCGTCCCGACCTGCACCGTCTTCGTGGCGTTCAGCTTGCCGGTGGAGGAGACGGTCTGCGTGATGTCGCCGCGGTCGATCGCGACGAAGCGGTAGCCGCTCGCGGCCCCCTTCCCCCGGTGGGACACGAACCAGAATCCGGTCGCGGCCAGGACGACCGCGGCGCCGGCGATCCAAAACACGATCCGTCTCGACATGACTCCCCGTCTTGCGCCGATCCCGGCCCCGGCGGGCAGCTCCCCGCGCGGCCGGCGTCGGCAGCGCAAAAGGTTTTCGGTGTGCTTCCGCGACGGAGCTACAGCACCGCGCGTGCCACCAACTAAGTCTCTATTTTACAGGGAAATGACGATTCGGAAAGCGTGGAGTGGTGCGGAATCGGCATGTCGGATCATGCCGATTCGGCAGCCAGGGTCAGCCGCGGAACTTGTTGTAGACCCGGTGGATCAGGAGCGGCGCCTCGTCCGGCTGGCGCTGGATCCGGGCGGAGAGCTCGAGGACGTTCCCGTCGGTGGCGAGCGTGAAGGTCTGCGTCATGATCCCGC
>JBLMXB010000045.1:0-21412 GCA_050257555.1 Hyphomicrobiales bacterium
TCACGTCGGCGACCGTCACCTTGCGGATGACGTCGGGATAGCGGTCGGCGTACTGGTACCCGAGCCCCGCCATCTCGTAGAACGCGAGGCGGGCCGCCTGCTCCGCGTCGGTCTGCGCGCCCAGGTAGTACTGCGACACGATTTTGTCCTTCGTCGTCTTCACGTCCGCCTCGGAGATCGGCCCCTTCACGAACGACGCCACGTCGGCCAGAACCCCGTTCGAGGCCATGTCCCAGTTCGACGGCGTGACGCCCATCTCGTTCCGCACCGATGCCTGTCCGAGCCGGTCCTGCATGTAGAACCACGAGCGGTACGCGACGCCCTTCTCGTAGACGTACTTGAAGAAGAGGCGGTCGCCGATGAGGCTCACCCCGGTCCGGAGCGCGGGGTAGTCGGGGTCGGTGACCGAGCAGCCGAGCCAGCCCGTGTTGTACGTGATCTGCTCCTGGTCCTTCGGGACGAACGTCGCGTTCGTCGCGGTTGGGGCCTGGTCCTCCGCGCCCCCGACCATGACCGGCGCGCCCTTCGGCAGCGACCCGAGCGTCTTCTTCGCGAGCGCCAGGACGGCGTCGGCGTCGATGTCCCCGGCCACGGAGACGACGAGATTCGCGCCGCAGAACATCTTCGCGTACGCCGCCTTGAGATCCGCGGTCGTGATCGCCGCGAGCGACTTCTCGTCCCCGATCACCGCGCGGCGGTACGGCTCGTTCTTGTAGAGCGCCTCCGCGAAGCGGACGTTCGTGAACTCGAACGGGCGGTCGCCCAGGCTCTTCACCTGCTGCGTCAGGTCCTGGCGGACCTTCGTCACCTCGGTCACCGGGAACGTCGGCTGCGTGAGCACGGCGCGATAGAGGTCCCACGCCTTGTCGAACGAGGACGAGGGCGCCTGCCAGCTGACCGACGCGTAGTCGGCCGATCCGCCTGTCGCGAGTCGCATTCCGAGCGACGCGGCGCGGTCCGAGATCTCGCGCGCGGTGAGGCCGCCCGCCCCCCGCCGGAGCAGGGTCGCCGTCATGTTGGAGACGCCCGACTTGCCGTCCGGCTCGATCCACTGCCCCCCGCGCGCGAGCGTCGCCACCGCGACGATCGGCGAGGAGTGGTCCTCGCGCAGCAGCAGCGTCACGCCGTTCGCGAGCACCTCGCGTCGCGGCGCCGCGGCGGCCTCCGAGGACGCCGTCGCCCCGGCCGGCCATGCGGTCTTCCAGGCGTCCACCATGGCGGTGACGTCGGCCTCGCTCGGCCCGCCGGCCGTGCCCTCGGGCCGCACGACGGAATACGCGGCCTGCTCGGGTCCGAAGTACGTGCGCACGACGCGCCGGATGTCGTCGCTCGAGACGCTCCGGATGAGCCCCGGCCAGAGCGCGACCATGGACGGGTCGGTCATCAGGCCGGCCAGGCAGAGCCGCTCGGCCCGATCGAACGGCGTCTGCGCGGCGAAGGCGTAGTCGTTCACGAGGGACGTTTTCACGCGATCCAGCTCGGCCGCCGGCACCGGCTCGTTCGCGAGGCGCGTCAGCTCGTCGCGGACGATGCCGAAGACCTTCGCCTCGTTCGCGGGCGGCATCTGCACGTTGATCGTGAACATGCCGGGATCCTTCCGGACCTCGAAGTCGGCGCTCACGTCCGTGACCAGGTTCTCCTTGTCCTTGAGCGCGTGGTAGAGGCGCGAGGAGCTGCCGTGGCCGAGGAGCGACGCGAGCACCGTGAGGGCCGGCGTGTCGGCGCCGTCGTACGGCGGCATGTGGAAGCCGAGGATCGTCCAGGTGTTGGGGGTCTTCACCGACTCGACGCCCATCCGAAACGCCGTCTGCGGCTTCTCGACGATCCCCTGCTCGAACGACGCCTTGCCGCGCGGATACGGCGCGAACGCGCGCTCGATCTTCGTGTGCATCGCCTTCGGGTCGAAGTCGCCGACGACCGAGAGGATCATCTGGTTCGGAACATACCGCTCCGCGTAGAACGTGCGGAACGTGGCGAGCGACGCGTGCTCGATCACGTCCTTGAGGCCGATCGTGTCGCGTTTGTACGGGTGGTCGTGGAAGAGGAGCCGCTCGATCTGGTAGTAGACCTTGTAGTCGGGCCGGTCCTCGCCCTGGTTGTACTCCTCCATCACGACCTGGCGTTCCTTGTCCACCTTGGCCTGCGTCAGCTTGAGGCCCATCCACGCGTCGACCGAGCGCCAGAGCGCCTCGTCCAGGTTCTCGGTCGGCGCCGTGAAGCCGTAGCAGGTGTAGTCGTTCGTCGTGTACCCGCCGCTCTCCTCGCCGATCCGCTGCATCTGCTTCCGGAACTCGAGCTCGTCCTGGCGCACGGAGCCGCCGCGGAAGATCAGGTGCTCGTAGTAGTGGCTGAGGCCGGAGAGGGTCGGATCCTCGGTGCGGCTCCCGCCCTTCACGAAGATGCAGACGCCGACGATCGGCTTCGAATGGTCCTCCTGCATGAGGAGCGTGAGGCCGTCCGGGAGGACCTCCTTGACCACCGGCTGCGAGACCGGCGACGCGGCGAGGGCCGCCGGGGGCGCGAGGACGCCGGCGAGCGGCGACGCGGCGAGCGCGACGGCGGCGGTGAGCGCGATCGCGGCGCGCCGGGCGAGATGGAGCGGACGACGGTGCATGCGTACCCCCCTGAAAAACGCGATCGGCCCCGTCGCGCGGGGCCGGGCTCGGTGCGTGGGCGCGGGCGGATTCCGCCGCGCGCTCAGCGCTTCTTGGACTGGATCAGGCCGACGATCTCGCCGTCCTCGGGAAACCGTCCGACCTTCTTCTTGGAAAAGACCGTCGTGCCGTCGACCGTGACCTCGAACACGCCGCCGTGCCCGGCGATCAGGTTCGCGCCGACACCCAGTTCCGACATCAGCTCGTCCGCCACCCGGGCGGCTCTGGGCTGATAGTTTCACTCCGTGCAGTAGCGGATCTCCACGTTCATCTCGGCGTCCTCCGGGGGAATGCGGGCCGCGCGAACCGGCGCGACCACCGGCTGATTCTCCGCCCGTCCGCGGAGCCGTGTCAAGCGGACCGGGCCGGCTCCGTCGCCGCCGCGCGCCGCGCGGGGAGCGCGGCGAGCGCCAGCCCCGCGCCGATCCAGACGATCTCGCGCAGGCGGATCACGATGACCGAGAAGACGGCGAGGGAGGGATCCAGCCCCAGGAACTGGAACAGGAGGTAGAGACCGCCCTCGCGCGCGCCGACTTCGTACGGAAGGAAGAAGAGGAGCGTCAGGAGCAGCGTCGAGAGCCCGCCGAGGAGGAAGGCCATCCAGAGCGGCTGCGCGCTCCCGACGCCGATGAAGATGAGCCAGAACTCGAGCGTGGCGGCGGCGCGGCCGAGGAGATCGATGCCCACGGCGAGCGCCAGCCGTCCGGGCCGCTCCCTGGCGATGGCGACGGCCGCGGCGTGCGTCCCCGCGATCGAGTCGGGGCTCAGGCGCAGGCGCGCCAGGAACGAGCGGACCCGGGGGGAGCGGCCGAGACCGTTCCACGCCGGCACCACGAACCCGCGCCGCCAGAAGAGGAAGAGGAGGGCGCCGAGCACGGCCATGGCGAGGCCGAGCGCGAGGGCGGCGGCGCGCAGGGCGCCCGGAGATCCCAGCGTCGTGCGCGGGACGAAGACGGCCGCGACCGCCGCCGCGAGGATCCAGAGGAGCTGATGGCTCAGCGTGTGGATCAGGTTGTAGGCGACGACGCTCCCGGCCGCGCGCCGGCCCCCGACGGCGTCGGAGACGGCCGCCGCCTTGTACGGCTCGCCGCTCCAGGCGAAGACCGGCGTCAGGTAGTTGAGCGCGAATCCGGTGATCGAGTGGCGCAGGACCTCGAGGTACCGGGGCCGGCCCGGCGCGCCCTCGAGCGTGACGTGCCACGCCGCCGCGTACGCGGCGTACACGATCAGCCAGAGGCCGAGCACGGGGACGATCATCCAGCCCATGCTCCGGGCGTCCTCGAGGAGCGAGCCGATCCCGACGCGGGCGATCAGCCAGGCGAGGAGCGCGGCCCCCGCGGCGACGATCAGGAGCCGGAGCGGGCGGCTCACGCGGCCCCGACCGGTTCGCGCGGGTCCGGGACGCCCGGCGCGTACGCCCGCTCGAGCACGCCGGCGACCGCCGCGACGTCGCGGAGCGCCTCCTCGGCGAGTTCGTCGCCGGCGCCGGCGCCCCGTCGGTCGAGCGCGAGAACGAATCGCTCGAAGAGCTCCGCGAACCAGAGCGGATAGCGCGCCTTGTCGAGCTCGCGGCTCATGTCGATCCGTTCCGTGCCCGTCTCCGAATCGAGGCGAAGCTCCCCGCCGATCCACGAGACCGTGCCCCGCTCCCCGACGAAGCGGATCGAGGTCTCGCGTCCCCAGCCCGCCCACGTGAAGAAGAGCGAGGCGACGCGCCCCGGGTACTCGAGGAGCAGGTGGGCGGTGTCCTCGACGTCGTATCCGGCGTGACGGAGCGATCCGGTCCAGCCGCGCACGGCGCGCGGCGGTCCCGCGAGATCGCCGAGGAGGTAGATCCAGTGGGTGCCGTGGTCCAGGAGCACGCCGCCCCGGCTCTCCGCGCCGCGGCCGCGCCACGGGGTCTCGGACCGCGCGGCGCCCTGGTCCGCGTGGGCGCGGACGATCGTGATCTCCGCGGCGCGCCAGGCGCCGATCCGGTCCGCGTCGAGCCACGCGCGCGCGGCGCGCCAGGCCGGATTGTGCCGGTACTGGTGGCAGGGCATCACGATCGCGTTCGCGGCGCGGGCGGCGTCCACGATCCGATCCGCCTCGACGGTCGTCAGGGCGACCGGCTTCTCGCAGAGGACGTGATAGCCAGAGCGGAGCGCGCCGAGGGTGAGATCGAGATGCGAGGCGGTCGACGTGCAGACGTCGACGAAGTCGATCGCGCCGAGTTGCGCGAGGTCTTCGGGGCGGCGCACGATCGGGATCCCGTCGAGCGGCTCGACGTCGGGGCGCGGGTCGAGCGCGCCGACGATCCGGACCCGCTCCCGGAGGAGCGGCGACGCGGCGAAGGCGGGGAGATGCGCCGCGCGGGCGATGTGCCCCGCGCCGACGATCACGCCGCGGTAGACGGGCGACGAGCTCATGGAATCGCTCCCTCCACGGCCGTCGCGTCGGCACGGAGCAGGCTCGCGGCGTTCCGTTCGTAGCGGTAGAGGAGGCTCGCCATCACGACCGTGAGCGGCACGAGCGTGATCCAAAGGAAGCCGCGGACCCCGCCGAGCAACGGCAGGAGGCCCAGCAGCGCGAATCGGAGATTGTGCCCGAGCCAGGCGCAGTTCGCGACGACGGCCCGTTGCCGCTTCGCGAACTCCTCGCCTCGGGCCTCGCGCCGCCGCGCGTCGGCCCCCTGCCCGCGATCGCGCCGCACCAGCTCGAGCGTCGCGGGCAACAGGCGGGCGATCCGGTTCACGTAGATCCGGTAGAGCCAGAGGCCTATGCGCTGGCGCGCGTCGCCCGCTCGGACCCGCGCCACGCGCTCGGGGAGGTCCACCGGGCGGCCCCCGGCGCCGGACAATTCGAGATACGCGAGCCGGATCCCATCGATCGCCGTCGCCTGGAACGATTGCGCGACGCCCGCGGCGACGGCGAGGAGCGCGCCGCCCGGATCGTGCTCCAGGACGGCGAGACGGAAGATGAGGTGGAGGTAGAAATTGGCCCACCGGGCGTTGTCCGACAGCCCGTCGACGATGCGACCCCACCGGGACGTCGTCCCGCGGAAGCGCGCCAATTGTCCGTCGGCGCTGTCGAAGACGTCCGACACGACGAACAGCAGGAACCCCGCGAAGTTGAGACGCGCGTCGGCGTAGACGAACAGATGCCCCGCCAGGAGCCCGGTCACCAGGGCCCACAGCGTCACCTCGTCGGCGGTGACGCGCGTCCGCGCGAGCCTCCGCACGATCCAGGCGCCGATCGGCCGGAAGAACTTGAGGTCGACCCACTCCTCGACGGCGTCGCCCTTACTGAACGACTCGCTCGGCGGCTTCACGAAGCACGCCCTCCATGGTCTCCAGCGCTTCCATCGCCTCCGCCTCGCGGATCACGAGCGGCGGGTTGATCCGCACCTCCGGATTGTAGATCATCGCGATCACGCCGCGCTCGAGCAGCCGGTCGAAGATCCAGCGCGTCGTCCTCTTGTCGAGGAGCGTCCGCGTCCCCGGCCGGACGAGATCCATCCCGAGGAGGAGCCCCTTCCCCCGCGCGTCGCTGACGATCGGGATCGTCGCCTCCCAGCGCCGGAGCACCGCGAGCATCTTCTCGCCGAGCGCGCGCGCGTGCTCGACGAGCCCCTCTTCGAGGATCGTCTCGACCGTGACGCGCGCCGCGGCGGCCGCCATCGGGTTGCCGCCGTAGCTCGAGGAGCTGCCGCTCGGATTCGCGAACGGCTTCGCGAAGGCCACCGTCTCGCGGATGATGAGTCCGCTCATCGGGAACCCGCCGCCGAAGCCCTTTCCCACCGCGATGACGTCCGGCACGATCCCTTCGTGCTCGACGGCGAACATCGCGCCGGTCCTGCCGAATCCGGTGATCATCTCGTCGCAGATCAGGATCGCGCCGATCTCGTCCGCCACGCGGCGCAGCACGCGGAGGTAGCCCGGCGGCGGCACGATGTTGCCCGCCGTCCCCTGGATCGGCTCGACGAGGATGGCCGCGATGTCGCCGGCCGTCTCGGTCTCGAGCTTCCGCTTCAGGAACTCGACGCAGTGCCATTCGCACGACGGAAACGTCTGGCCGAAGGCGCAGCGCGCGCAGGAGGCGTACGGACTCGAGTACGCGCCGGGCATCAGCGGGCCGAGACCGTGCTTGAAGGTGCCGCTCAGCACGGGGAGGACGCCCCCCGTCTTGCCGTGGAATCCGCCCCAGAAGCCGACGATCTCGCTCCGTCCGGTGTGCGACTTGGCCAGGCGAACGGCGGCCTCGATCGCCTCGGCGCCGCTCGAATAGAACTGCGTCCGATTCAGGTCGCCGGGGGCGAGCGACGCGAGGAGACGGACGAGCGCCGCCCGGTTCTCCGTGGTGAAGCTCCCGACGTGCACCCGTTCGAGCTGGCGCGTCATCGCCGCGACGTACCGGGGGTGGGCATAGCCGAGGCTCGCGACGCCGACGCCCGCGAGGAGGTCGATGTAGCGGTTCCCGTCGACGTCGTAGAGGAGCGCGCCTTCGCCGTGGTCGAGGCAGAGCTGGCTGAAGAGCGCCACGCTCTGCGTCCCCGGCGCCAGGTGCTCGGCTTCCGCTTCGAAGTGCGCCCGGGACCGCACCCCCGGGATCTCGATCGTATCTCTGAGACTCATTCGGATTCTCTCCTTCGCTCGGCCGCATGCCGAACGTACTCGGTGATGGCGAGCGCCGCCTCGTCCCGGCACGGCGCGAAACTGGGCCAGTCGTTGAGATCGATCAACACGGGGCTCTCGGGATCGGGCAGCGCGATGTCGCCGCCGAACACGTCGAGCGACACCGCGCGCGCCGCCCGGAACACGAGATCGCGGAGCCGCTCCTCGTCCACCCGCGGCGGAACGGCGGCCTCCCGCGGCGGATACCAGCGGAAGAAGGAGCCGTCGGCGACCGCGTAGAACTTGACCACCGGTCCGGGGACGTGACGCTGGATCGCGACCCACGGCACGTCGCGCGCGGCGAACGCCACCATGGCGCCGTGCACGCCGCCGGGCGTGGCGGTCACCACGTCCTCCGGCCGCTCGGCGTGGACGTCGCCGCGCTTCACCCAGACGTTCGGATGCCCGCCGGCGAGGGCGATCAGTTGATCGATCGGCGGAGGACCGCCCTCCGCGGGAAGGATCATCGTCTCGGGAAACGGGATCGCGTGCTCCTCGAGCGATCCGACCAGCCGGTGGCGATGGCAGCGGAGCACGCTCGTGGCCCGGTTCGCCACGACGGCGCCATCCAGCTCGAGCGGCGTGAGCCGCTCGGACGCGAGCGGTCCCTGCGCCATGTTCAGGTAGAGCGACGCCGCGGGCAGGTGGCCGCGCTCCACTTCGGATTCCCGCAGGCGATCGACGGCCCAGCCGGCGTCCGCCATCCGGGCGACCACCCCGTCCAGGATCGCCGTGTCGTTGGCGAGGTGCTGGAGCGGCGAGTACGTGGGATTCCGGTAGATGGCGACCAGACGGCGCATGCCCGCTCCTAGGAATCCGTCGCGCGCGTCGGGGCGTCCGAGGCGCGGGCCGGGAAGGTGGTGGCGCCGAGGACCGTCTCGGCGAGCGGGACGTCGGCGGCACGGTCGACGTCGACGATGCGCTCGACCTCGACCGCGTCGACCGGACACGCCTGCTCGAGGAGCCAGGCCAGGTACCCCCGCATCCGCTCGACTCCCTCGGAGACGGCGCGGCGGGCGAGCGGCCGGGCGGCCGGCGCGAACGCATAGACGCCGCCCGTGACGCGTCCGGAGGGACCCGGCGCGGCGCCCAGCGATTGGACGCGTCCCGACGCATCGATGGTTGCATGGAGCGCCGCATCTCCGGTCGTGAGGGGCGTCACCGCCAGGACCGCGGTCGAGCCGCGATCGAGCGAGCGGCGGCAGGCCGCGAAGAGACGCGACCAGTCGCCGTCCGCCATCACGCTGTCGACCATCGAGCAGAAGACCGGACCGGGCGCGACCGCGTCGAATCCGCGGACCAGGGTGTGGAGCGAGGTGGGGGTGCGCGCGGGAACGCATGTGAAGGGAGGCGAGGCGCCGAGGCGCGGGACCAGATCCTCACGAAGGACGGCCGTCACGGTCGGGCAGCCGAGGTCGCGCATCGTGGCCGCGAGGCGGACGATCTGCGGCACCCCGGCGATCGGGACGAACGGCTTTGGCTCGCGGACTCCGTCGGCGGCCAGGCGGGACCCCTCCCCCGCCGCGAGGATCAGACCGTGGATGCGACCTCCAGGACCTGTTCCAGGTCGGAGAATCGGGCGACGCGCGCGGTGGGCGCGGGCTCGAGCGGATAACGCCGGGATTCGGGCGCCACCCAGCAAGCGCGAAGCCCCATTCGAAGCGCGGGCTCGATGTCGGCACCCGGGTTGTCCCCCACCATCCAGGAGCGCTCGGCCCCGGCGTCGATCGCTCGGAGCGCGGCTTCGAAGATGCGGGCGTCCGGTTTCGAGGCACCGAACCGAGCCGAGTCGAGGACGGCGTCGAAGTGACGGAGGATGCCCAGCTCTTCCAGGCACGGCTCGAGATTCCCCGTGAAGTTGGAAACCGCGACGAGGCGGTGCCGGCGCGCGAGGCGTTCGAGGACGGGGCCGTTCCGCTCGACCGCGGCGACCGCGTCGCGGTGAAAGGCCCCGGTGACCGCCTCGGGATCGACGCGCTGCGGCTCGGGGAGCCGCTCCACGATCGCCACGGCCAGGCGCGCGAGCGTCTCGCGGAATCCGAGCGCTTCGTGTCCGGGACTGGTGGCGAACGCGCCATGCCCCTCGACGAACGCGGCCTCGAACGCGGCGGCGGGCGCGGTCCCGCCGGCACCGACGTAGGCTGCCAGGAGGCGGTGGGCCCAAGGGATCCCATCGGCGTCGAGCGTGCCGCCGAAGTCGAGGAGGAGGCTCTCCGCTCGATCGGCTCCGGATACGGGCCGTTCGGCTGGTGCGTTGCCGGACAATGATATGGTTCCTCGTGACGCGCCCGTGCTGGGTTGGGCGAGCGATTAGGATGCCCTCCCGGCATCGGGTCCGCAATAGATCGTTTGGCGCATTCCGGCACAGGGGGGGACGGCGGTGGCGGCGGGAGCGGGCGCCCTCAGATCCCCGGAAGGAGCGACTCCAGGTCGAGGGTCACGAACCAGCGAACGTCCCAGGGGCGCTCGCCCCGGGCGGGACGGCTGACCCAGACCGGGACCGAGAATCCGACCGGGCCGTAGCGGTACGCGACGCCGGCGTCGGCGAGGTCGTCGGCGTGGCCTGAGAAGAACGGCACGCCCGTGCCCTGGGCGCGGCCGAGATCGGCGAACGCCGTGACCGGGATCCGGCTCGGGCCCGCTTCGAGGTTGAGCGCGCCGACGCGGCGGCCGGTCACGGCGCGCCCGGCGAACCCGCGCACGCCGCCCCCGCCCTCCGCGAGGAAGTGGTCGTACGAGCGGAAGGGGCCGCGGTCGTTCAGGTAGAACCGGTCGAGCGCGTCGAGCCCGTTCGCCTCGGCCACGTCGAACAGGAGCTCGCGCGGGGCGTGGACCGACGCGTAGCCCGCGAACGCGCGCCACGTCACGACGACGCGGCGGCGAGCGCCGAGCCGGAGCGTCTGGCGAATCTCGGCGGACGCGCGGCCGTACGCGCCGCGCGATCCGACCGACGGCGGCCCGCCCCCGAACGCCGCGTCGCCGATCAGCGCCGAGAGCGCGACCCGCTCGTCGTGCCGGTACCCGACCGTTTCGAGCTCATAGGAGGCATCCGCGTTCAGCGTCTTCCCGGCGGACCAGCGCCGCGGGTCGACCGGCGTGAGGTCGTAGCGGTCGCGGTAGCGGGCGCCGATCTCCCAGCGCTGCCAGGGGTGGACCCGCCCGGGCGCCGTCGCCCAGTTGGAGAGCGTCGCGTCGACCCGGAAGAGCCCCTCGTCCCGCGCGACGAGCGCCCGCGCCTGGCCGCGCGCGCCGACGGTCGGGAGGCGATGCCACGCCCCCGCGCGCCACGCGACCGCGCCGTCGTCGGTCCCGACGTTGAGCCCGCCCTCGAATCCGAGCACGCCGCGCGGGAAATCGCGCGATGCGAGGTAGCGGCCCTCGAGCCAGCCGCCGAGGCGTGCGCCCTCCTCCGCCCCGTGCCAGAGCGTCGGGCCGTAGAGGACCGTGATCGCCTCGGTCTGCGGGAAGTCGAAGACGGGGCGGAAGCGCATCGGCACGAACGAGCCGGTGGCGTTGTCGAGCCGCGAGGGCTCGATGACGAGGTGCCGCGGGTCGGCCGTCGCGCCGACGAGCGGGGCGGCGCTCGAGAACGCCGCGGTCGCGCGGCGCTCCACCAGCGACACGGGCGCCTCCTGGCGCGTGCCGTCGGCGAAGCGCGCCTCGACCGTGACGGTGGGCGTCATCCTGCCCGACCGCGCGATCTCGACGGTCGAGCGGTACGACGAGTCGGCGCGCTCGGTCCACGCGCCCGCGAGGGAGAAGCCCGGCAGGTCGGTCGTCTCGGTCCACTGGCGGAAGAAGCCGCCGAGGTCGCGTCCGGAGACCGTTTCCGCGGCGCGCACGACGTCGCTCGGGCGCACGTGGCGGAGGACGTTCGCGCGGTAGTACTCGTGCAGGAACGCGGCGAACGTCGAGTCGCCCAGCTCCGACCTGAGCGCGCGGAGCATCCAGGCGGTCCGGCTGTACGAGGCCTCGTCGTACTGCGGGTAGCTCGCGTACGCGTCGGCCGGGAGTGTCATCGGCCGCGCGTCCCGCGCCAGCGACCGGCGGAGGACGGCCATCTCGTCGAACGTGAACGCGCGGAGCGGCGAGAGCCAGGGCAGGCGGTCGACGTACCGGAATTTGCCGCGCGGGTACTTCGTGTCGGTGTAGTCGTCCTCGAGGTACTGCGCGAAACCCTCGTCGAGCCAGGCGTGCGCCCGTTCGTCGTTCGCGATCATCCCGTAGAACCAGTTGTGCGCCAGCTCGTGGGCGATCGTGTCGTCGAGGTCTTGGAAGAGCCCGCCGGCAATGTCGGGCTCGACCATGATCAGCATCGGGTACTCCATCGCGCCGCCGCCGCACCAGGACTCGCTGACCGTGAACTGGGGCCAGCGATACGGGCCGACTTCGTCCCTGTACCGCCGCATGGCGTCCACGACGAACGCCTTCGCCTCCCGCCAGTCGTCCTGGTCGTCGCGGAACGAGAGCGACCGGATCGCGACGGCGCCGCACGTCGTGTCGGCCCGGACGTAGCGGGGGGACGCCACCCACGCGAAGTCGTGGACGTTCACGGCGTGGAATCGGAGCGTCTTCATGGAGGGCGCGAGCGTGTCGCCCGGCGCTGCCCGGGGCGCGAGCGCGCGCAGCGTGTCGACGATCGCCGTGTCGGAGGCCGCCTCGATCAAATGGAGCGGGCCCGCTCCGCCCGCCGCGTCGGCCTCGCGACGCGAGCCCGACGTCCCGTCGTCCCAGATGTAGCCGTAGTGGACCGGCGCGGCGCGCGGCACGCGGAGCGTCGCGGCGCCGTCTCGCGGGACGTCGAGGCGGACCGTGCCGCCGCCGTCGTCCTCGGAGGGGAGATCCGTGTCGAGGCGCAGCGCCGTCGTGGGCCAGCGCGCCGCCAGCGAGTCGGCGGTCACGACGCGGAGGGAGACCGTGACGCTGTCCCCCTCGAGGTCCACGTCCTGAATCGGAATCTCGTTGTCGCCGCCCGTCGCGCCCGTCAGGACCCCCGTGGCGCCGACCCAGTACGGGTCGGGGAGCGTGATCGCGACGTCGAAGTCGCCGAACTCGCCGTAGAACTCGGCCATGAAGTGGAACGGATCGGGATGCCAGCCGTCCTCGTCGTAGACGACCATCTTCGGATACCACTGGGAGAGCGAGTAGTCCGGCCCGGTCCAGCCGATGCGGTCGAAGTGGATCGGGATCTGGACGGCGAAGCGGAGCGAGAGCGTGACCGAATCGCCGGGAGCGAGCGGGCGCGGCAGCGTGACGGCGGCGATCGTCTCGCGCATGGAGATCGCGGCGGGCCGCCCGTCGGCGAAGACGGAGTCGATCGTCATCCACCCGAGGTCCTCGGGGCGCGCGTCGCGGAGCGCCCAGTCCTCGCCCTGTCGCTCGCGCTCGCGGCCGTACACGGTCTTCGGGCTCGAGAAGGCGTTCGGGTAGGCGTGGAGGTAGAGGACCGGGAGCGCCGAGTCGGCGCCGCTCCGGTAGTGGACCGTCTCGAATCCGGTGAGGCGGTGGCGCGCGGGATCGAGCCGCGCGTCGAGGACGTACCGGACCCCGGGCGGCGTCACGGCCCGGGCGAGCGGGGGCGAGACGGCCGGAGCGACCGCGGCGAGGGTCACGACGGCCGCGAAGCGCGCGGACCGGAACGCCGAAGGGCGCGTCAGGCGGTCGCGTCCTCCACGCGTCGAACCGTCTCGGAGACTCCGTCTCCGTAGAGCGTGTAGGGGGACACGGCCGCCACGCGCATCGGGATGCGATCGCCGACGCGCTCCTCGCCGTGGCGGAACACCGCGGTCTTCCACTGCGGCGTCTTTCCGAACCAGTGCTCCGGGCTCTTCTTCGAGGGGCCCTCGACCAGGACGTCGACTTCGGCGCCCACGGTCTCCGCGTTCCGCTCGAGCGAGATCTCCTTCTGCATCTCGATCAGCGCGACGATCCGGCGCGTCTTCTCGGCATCGGGCACGTCGTCCTCCCACGCGGCGGAGCGCGCGCCCGGGCGGGGCGAGTACTTGAAGAGGAACGCTCCGTCGTAGCGGATCCGCGCCATCGCGGCGCGGGTCCGCTCGAAGTCCTCCTCGGTCTCGCCGGGGAACCCGACGATGACGTCCGTCGTGAGCGCGAGATCGGGCACGGCGGCGCGGAGCTTCGCGACGAGCGCCTCGTACTCCTCGAACGTGTAGATGCGCTTCATCCGCTCGAGCACCGGGTTCGACGCCGACTGGAGCGGGAGATGGACGTGCGGCATCACCTTCGCGCAGGCGCCGATCGCCAGGACGGCGCGATCGGTCATGTCGGCCGGGTGGGGCGACGTGAAGCGGATGCGCTCGATGCCGGGGACGCGGTCGGCGCGGCGGAGCAATTCCGCGAAGTCGACGTCTCCCTCGCGGTACGCGTTCACGGTCTGGCCGAGGAAGACGACCTCGCGGAACCCCTCGGCGGCGGCGTGCTCGACCTGCCGGATCACCTCGTCGGCGCCGAGGCTCCGCTCTCGGCCGCGCACGTACGGGACGATGCAGAACGTGCAGAACTTGTCGCAGCCGCGCATGATGCTGATCCACGCGCGCACGCCGTCGGCGCGCGCCGGAGCGAGATCGCCGTACGTCTCGACGCGGCTCAGCCTGACCGAGAGCGTCGGCTCCTCGCGCGCCTCCGCGATCAGCGACGGGAGGTCGCGGTAGCCGTCGGGGCCGATCACGAGGTCCACCTGCGGCACCTTCTGGATCAGCCGCTCGCGGAGGTGCTGCGCCATGCAGCCCGCCACGCCGAGGACGACGCCGGGGCGCCGGACCTTGTGGCGCGACAGCTCGCCGAGGCGCCCGTAGATCCGCTGCTCGGCGTGTTCCCGGATCGCGCACGTGTTGACCAGGATCACGTCGGCCTGGCCGGCCTCCTCCACCTGCTCGTATCCGGCGCGCCTGAGCTGCCCGAGCATCAGCTCGGAGTCGGCCACGTTCATCTGGCAACCGTACGTCTCGAGATAGATCCGCTCCGCCATAGCCTCGCATTATAGCGGCTCTTGCCGCGGGCCGAACGCCGGTTCAGATCGAGCGCGGCGCGGCCGAAAGACCCAGGGAGGGGTCCGCGCGCGTTGCGCGGACCGGGGCGCCGGCGGCGGGGAGCCGCGGCGATCGCCCTGGGCCAACCCGCTGCGAGGGAACACGTTGGAAGAGAATGCCACCGTCCGTTGCGTCCGATCGGCTCCCGGCGAAGCGACGGGCCGCCTCGTGCTCGTCGTGGACGACGAGGAGTCGATCCGCTGCGTGGCCTGGGAGATCCTCCGGTACCTGGGCTACGGCGTGGAGACGGTCGCGACCGGTGAGGCCGCGCTCGAGAAGCTCGAGCGCGGCATGAGGCCCGACGTGATCCTGCTCGACGTGGTCATGCCGGGCATCGGCGGCGCGGAGACGTACAGCCGGATCCGCGCGAAGCATCCGACCCTCCCGGTCGTGATCGTCTCGGGGTTCACCGACCGCGCGTCGGCCGCCGCCCTCGCCCGCGAGGGCGTGAACGCGGTGCTCGGGAAGCCGTTCGACATCGAGACCCTCCGCCGGAAGCTGAAGGAGATCCTGGGGTAGGTCCGGTGCCCGCGCCGGCGGCGCGGCGCTCCCCCCCTTCGATCCCACCCCGCCCCGCTTTACCCCCCGCACGCCCCGTGGCACAATCCCCGGCCCGACCCCGACCAAGGGACGACGACGCCCGCACCCGAGCGACCGAGGGATGGAATGATCAAGAGCGACAAGTGGATCCGGAAGATGTGCCGCGAGCACGACATGATCGAGCCGTTCGCGGAGAAGCAGGTGCGCGAGAACGCGATCTCCTTCGGCGTCTCGTCGTACGGGTACGATCTCCGCATCGCGGACGAGTTCAAGATCTTCACGAACATCAATTCCACGATCGTCGACCCGAAGGCGTTCGACGCCGGGACGTTCGTCGACTTCAAGGGGCCGGTCTGCATCGTGCCACCCAACTCCTTCGCCCTGGGCCGAAGCGTCGAGTACTTCCGAATCCCCCGCCGCACCATGACGATCTGCGTCGGAAAGTCGACGTACGCTCGATGCGGCATCATCACGAACGTGACCCCGCTCGAGCCCGAATGGGAGGGGTACGTCACGCTCGAGATCTCGAACACGACCCCCCTCCCGGCCCGCATCTACGCCAACGAAGGAATCGCGCAAGTCCTTTTCTTCGAGAGCGATGAGGACTGTGAGGTCTCGTATGGGGACAAGAAGGGGAAGTACCAGAAGCAGGTGGGGGTCACGCTCCCCCGCGTCTGATCCCGACCGCCGGCCGCCCCGGCGGGCCCACAGGTACCCCCCCGCCTGACGATTCCGCTTGCGCCGCCCGGCCGAGCGCGCGATCCTTATTTCGGTATTCACCGAACTAAGGAGGCGCGACCATGACCATCGACGCGACGTTCCGGGCGCTCAACGACCCGACGCGCCGCGAGATCCTGGGTCTCCTTCGCGAGCGGGACCGCACCGCCGGCGAGATCGCCGACCGCTTCCCGCTCGCGAAGTCGACCCTCTCCGGACACCTCAAGGTGCTGCGCGACGCCGGGCTCATCGTGCACGAGCGCGTCGGCACGTCCATCGTCTACAGCCTGAACGTCTCCGCGCTGGAGGAAACGCTGGCCGCGGTGCTGGCGATCTTCGCGAAGGGCGGCGGCGATCGAAAGGAGCGCGCGTGATGAACGAGCCCCGGACCTCGTGGCGGACCGAATGGCCGCACTGGCTCCTCCTCGCCGCGATGTTCGCCCTCGCGGCGATCAACTGGTCGACCGCGCCGGCGCGGATCCCCGTCCACTGGGACGCGGCCGGCGAGGTCGACCGCTACGGCGGCCGCTTCGAGGGGATTCTCCTCATGCCGCTGCTCGCGGTCGTGATCTACCTGCTCTTCCGATTCCTGCCGCGGCTCGATCCGGGACGCGCCAACTACGCCTCGTTCGCGGGCGCCTTCGCGACGTTGCGCCTCGCCGTCCTCGGCGTCCTGGCGGCGATCTACGGCGTGATGCTCCTCGCGATGCGCGGCCACCGCGTCGACATGGCGACGGTGGTGCCGTTCCTGATCGGCCTCCTCTTCCTCGTGATCGGGAGCGTGCTCGGGAAGCTCCGGCCGAACTGGTTCTTCGGAATTCGCACTCCCTGGACGCTCTCGAGCAAGGAGGCGTGGGTGAAGACGCATCGGCTCGGCGGATGGGTCTACATCGGGATCGGCGTGCTGCTCCTCCTGGTGGGCGTGATCCGGCGGGAGTGGTCCGTCTACGCGATCATCTTCGGGGCGGGCGGCGGGACGCTCTGGGTCCTGGTCTACTCGTATCTCGTCTGGCGACGGGATCCGAACCGCGTGCCGCCCGCGGGGACGAGCCCCGCGGACGACACCGTCTGATTCGAGAGACGCGCGGCGGCCCTTCGCCGCGCGCCGGCGCTGCTATCGCCCGCTGTTCGCCTCGACCTGCTCCGCGCGACCGCGGAACACGGTCGCGAAGTCCTTCGCGAAGTCCTCGTACGGGCGCGGCGGCTTCCCCGTGATCCGCTCGTGGAACTCGGTCACCTCGGCGTACCGGCCCGTGAGCCACGCCGCGTAGAGATCCAGGAGCCCGTCCGCGAGCCACGCGCTGAGGCCGTTCGCGATGAACGCTTCGCGCGCCGCCTCGGTCGGCACGTCCTCGTAGCGGACCGGCTTCCCGATCGCCTTCCCGAGGATCGTCGCGACCTCGTCGAAGCCGATCGCGCGCGGCCCGGTGAGGTCGTAGATCCGGCCGCTGTGCGTCTCCGACGTCAGGACCGCCGTCGCGGCCGCGGCGACGTCGCGGCAGTCCACCATGCTCGCCTTCGCGTCCTTCATCGCGGCACGGATCACGCCCGACTCGGCGACCGACGCCGCGTACGCGAGCGTGTTCTGGTAGAACGAGTTCGGCCGCAGGATCGTGAACGAGAGCCCGGAACGCGACAGCCGGTCGTCGGCCTCCCCGTGCATGCGGAGGAGTCCATTGGTGGACGAGGCGCTCGCTCCGATGGCGGACTGGCGCACGACCTGCTTGACCCCCGCGCGCTTCGCGGAATCGATCGCGTTGCCGTGGAACGCCGCCTGCTCGGGCTCCGGCGACGACACGAGGTAGATCTTGTCCGCGCCGCGGAAGACGGGGTCGAGCGAGAGCGGCTTCGCGAGATCGGCGGTGACGACCTCCACGCCCGGTCCCGCGCCGCGCTTCATTCGTGCCGGATCGCGCACGAGGGCCCGCACCCGGACTCCCTTGGCGGAGAGCAGCCGGACGATCTCGCTGCCCGTCTTTCCGGTCGCTCCTGTGACGACGATCATGGAGCCCCCCTTTCTGCGGATTGCATGCTGGGTCGCGATCCGTGATGCCGGGCCGGCGGTGGGGAGTTAGAGGATCGCGTGCGTCACACTAAAGTATAGATTGCTCTTCGACACCAATTGAATCCCATTCACGCGCTGATACACCGGAATCTGCACGATCGCGGCGATCGTCGTGCGGCCGAGACCCCACTGGAGCCCGGGGCTCGCGTAGACGGCGGTGTTTCCCGTGTTCGATGCTTCGGAATCGGTGTTGCCCACGTCGTCCTTCGCGCGCACGCGGAGGTTCGTCTGGAAGAGCGCCGCGACGTCCGTCACGAGCGGCACCTCCGTGCCGACGTGGGCCGTCACTTCCGAGCCGACGCGATAGCGCTCGGTGCCGCGTCCGTTCACGCGGCCGTTCAGGCTCGCGCGGAGCGGGATCGCGCCGACGCCGCCGACGCCGCCCCCGAAGCGCCACTCGGCGCCGAGCGCCGCCAGGAAGTCCCACGAGCCGGTGCCGGGGCGCGCCGGCGGCTCGGGCTGGTCGCCGTCCACCTCGGCGACGTTCCGCTTCCCGGTCGGGGCCTTGACGCCCGCGCTCGCGTAGTAGCGCGCGGCGTACGGATTCCCGTCGGTGCCGCCGAACTGCCGGATCGCGAGCGCCTGGAGATCGCTCACGCCGTCATAGCCCCATCGCTGGTACTCGGGACCTCCCGTCCCGTTGTGGATGTGCTCGTGCGTGCGGCTCACGAACGGAAGCGCGAGCGCGAACGACCACGGCCCGCCCTTCGGGCGGTACGCGGCGCGCGCGGTGGTGATTCGGTTGACGGTGCGCACCTCGTCCTCGGGAGACGGGATCGCGCCGACCGCGGCGTCGTGCGTGCCGACCCGCGGCTGGTTCTGGTCGATGTACTGCTGCGTCAGCTCGAGCGAGAGCGACGAGGCGTCCCAGCGCTCGGCATGATCGATGGGACAGCTCTCCGAGCCGCAGCTCGCGAGCGCGGCGGGCGGCGGCGTGAGGGTCAGGGCGGCGAACATCGTGAACGGCGCGACGAGCGCCGGAATTCGGGCGCGCATGGCGTGCCTCCTCCTTGGTGACGGAAACGGCGTGAGGGGTGTCGGGAGGTGCGGCGCGCTACGCGCGCGGAGGAGGAACGCGGGGCTCGGCGGTGGAGACGCGCGGATCGCGCGCGGCGATGCGCGCCGCGTCGGACGCGACGCGCGGGACCGTGGCGGTGGCCGGGACCACGGGGAGCATCGGATCGAAGACGTGCGGCGCCGGGAGGGGCTGCGTCGCCGAGCAGCCGGGCGCCGTGAGGCAGACGCCGTGATGCGGGGCGGCGGATGCGGCCGCGGCGCTCGCGGCCGATGGGCCGGAGGCGCCCGCCATCGCGCGATGCGCGCCGGTCCGAACGCCGCAACCGCCGTGCCTGGCGCAGTCGTGGCCGGGGCGGCAGCAGGACATGCCGGCGCAGCACTCGGGCACGGCGCCGGCCGCGGCGCGTGACGCGCGGGTTGCACTGAGCCCGGGCAGGTACGTGGCGGCGAAGGCGGCGGCCAGGAGGAGCGCGCCGACGCGACGGGACAGGTCGATCACGCCGATCATGGTACCACCTTGACCCCCCTGCCCGCGGATGCGAAAGTCGTTGGCTCACCGTCACCGAGGGAGATCACCCGATGCCGAGCCAGAACGTGAAGAAGATCGCCGTGATCGGGGCCGGCGTGATGGGGCGCGGCATCGCGCTCGTCGCCGCCCGCGCCGGATACGAGACGCACGCCGTCGAGCCGAACGCCGCGACGCTCGAGTCGGCGCGCGCCGAGATCGAGAAGATCCAGATCCGCGCCCGCGACAAGGGCGAGCTGGACGCGGCGGCCGTCGTCGCCGCCGCCTCGAAACTCCGCTGGAGCCAGAAGCTCGACGACGCCGCGGGCGCCGACCTCGTGATCGAGGCGGTCCCCGAGCGGATCGACCTCAAGGCGGAGATCTACCGCGGCGTGGCACCGCTCCTCCCACCGCACGCGATCCTCGCGACGAACACGTCGTCGCTCGGCATCACGGAGCTGGCCGCGACGTCCGACCGCCCGGCGCGCTTCCTCGGCATGCACTTCTTCAACCCGGTCCACCGCATGCGGCTGATCGAGCTGATCCGCGGCCTCGAAACCGCCGACGAGGCGCTCGCGATCGCGGAGGCGGTCTCGCAACGGATGGGCAAGGAGACGGTGCTCGTGCGCGAGTCGCCGGGCTTCGTGACGTCGCGCGTGAACGTGCTGATCGGGAACGAGGCGTTCGAGATGCTCGAGACGGGCGTCGCGTCGGCCCGCGACATCGACAAGGCGCTGAAGCTGGGCCTCAATCACCCGATGGGCCCCTTCGAGCTGGTCGATCTGGTGGGCCTGGACACGCGGCTCAGCATCCTGGAATATCTCCATCGCACCCTCGGCGAGAAGTTCCGCCCCAATCCCCTCCTGATCCAGTACGTGAAGGCCGGGCGGCTGGGACGGAAGGTGGGCCGCGGGATCTACGAATACCCGAAGAACGCCTAGCCGACCGGAGGATTCCATGAGCCCGAGCGATACGATGCCCGCGAACCTGCTCCAGTCGGGCGGCCGCCTCCTGATCGGCGCCGAGTGGCGCGAGGCCGCCTCCGGCAAGCGCTTCCCCACCGTCAATCCCGCCACCGAGGAGCCGATCGCCGAGATAGCGGAGGGGGACGCCGCCGACGTCGACCTCGCGGTGCGCGCGGCGCGCGCGGCGCTGGACGGGCCGTGGGGAAAGATGTCGGCCGCGGAGCGCGGCAAGCTCCTCTGGAAGCTGGGCGATCTCATCCTCCAGCACCGGGACGACATCGCGCGGCTCGAGACGCTCGACACCGGGAAGCCGATCGCGGAGTCGTCGAAGATCGACGTGCCGCTGACGGCCGATCAATTCCACTACTTCGGCGGCGCCGCGACGAAGCTCGAAGGACACACGATCCCGGTCGCGGGCCCCTTCTTCAGCTACACGATCCGCGAGCCGATCGGGGTCGTCGGCCTGATCGTCCCCTGGAACTTCCCGCTCCTCCTCGCGGCGCGAAAGGTCGCGCCGGCGCTGGCGGCCGGGAACGCCGTCATTCTCAAGCCCGCCGAGGAGTCGCCGCTCACGGCGCTCCGCCTGGGCGAGCTGGCGCTCGAGGCGGGGATCCCGCCCGGCGTGCTCAACGTGATCCCCGGCTTCGGCCCCACGGCGGGCGCGGCGCTCGTCGCGCACCCGGGCGTCCAGGGCATCGCGTTCACCGGCGAGACCTCGACCGGCCAGCTCATCATGCAGAACGCCGCCAAGACGCTGAAGAAGGTGACGCTCGAGCTGGGCGGGAAGTCCGCGAACATCGTGCTCGACGACGCCGACGTCGAGGCCGCGTCACGCGGCGCGATGGGCGCGATCTTCTACAACAAGGGCGAGGTCTGCACGGCCGGCTCGCGCCTCTTCGTGGCGAAGGGGATCGAGGACGCGCTGGTCGAGAAGGTGGTGGAGCGCGCCGCCAAGTTCACGCAGGGCGATCCGATGGATCCGAAGACGCGGCTCGGCCCCCAGATCTCCCAGGCGCAGCTCGACCGCATCCGCCGGTACGTCGAGATCGGCGGCAAGGAGGGCGCGCGCCTCGTCACGGGCGGCGATCGGGCCTCGGTCGCCGGCGGTCGCGGCTACTTCTGGAAGCCGACCGTCTTCGCCGGCGTGCGGAACGACATGACGATCGCGCGCGAGGAGATCTTCGGCCCGGTCCTCTCGGTGATCGCGTTCGACGACTTCGACCAGGCGATCGCCCAGGCGAACGATTC
>JBLMXB010000046.1:0-18606 GCA_050257555.1 Hyphomicrobiales bacterium
GTGGCAGGTCTCGGTGATCGCGGTGCGCGGCGTCTTCGCGCTCAGCCTCCATCGCCGCGCCGGCCGCACGCTCGTCTATCCGAACGAAGCGATCGAGAAGCGGCTCGGGCTCGCCGCCACCACGCGGAACTGGAACACGATCGAGCGGCTCGCCCGCGCGATCGGGGACGGAGCATGATCTTTCGCCTCCTCACGACGAGGAAGCGACGACCGGACGGAGGGAAGTGCCGATGAGGACCGTGGTGGGCTCGATCGAATCGAAGTACCGGGAGTACAAGAAGCTGGCCGAGGACGCGATGGCGCAGGTGCCGGAGGAAGCGCTCGGCGCGCCGGGCCCCGGCGGCGGCAGCTCGATCGCGACGATCGCGCGGCACGTCGGCGGGAACTTCGCGTCCCGGTTCAGCGACTTCCTCACCGCAGACGGCGAGAAGCCGTGGCGCGACCGGGAGAGCGAGTTCGTGCCGCGCACGCCGAGCCGCGCCGAGCTGCTCGAGCACTGGGAGCGAGGCTGGGGCATCCTCTTCCACGAGCTGGCCGCGCTCACCGACGCCGACCTCGGGCGGACGGTCACGATCCGCGGGAAGGGGCTGAGCGTGCTCGAGGCGCTGATCCGCTCGCTCACGCACGCCTGCTACCACGTCGGCCAGATCGTCTACCTCGCGAAGTCGGACCGTGGCGACGCCTGGCGCTCGCTGAGCATCCCGCCCGGCCAGTCGGAGACGTACCTCCGCACGCTGCCCCCGGGGTCGTCCGGGCGCTGACGCGCCGCGAGCCCCGCGCCCTGCGCCCTGCGACCGACCACCCCCTGGATCGAACCGGGCGGGCCGGGGTACCCTCACGCAGGGTATCGAGTCGTGTCCCAAGGACGGGACGCGGAAACGGCGGGGCGCGCTCCGCACGTGGGGGGATCGAAGTCATGAGTCGGAAGCTATTGGTGTGCCTTGCGTTCCTCGTTTTCGTCGCCGTCCCGGCGGGGGCGGCCGACGAGCCGCCGAGACCCGATCCCGCCGCGCTGATCTCGGCCCAGCGCGAGGCGATGAAGCGGCTCGCGTACATGGACGGCGTCTGGCGTGGCCCGGCGTGGACGCTCCAGGCGAGCGGCGAGAAGCGGACGCTCACCCAGACCGAGCGGATCGGCCCGTTCCTCGACGGGTCGGTGCGGGTGATCGAAGGCCGCGGCTACGACGCGGACGGCAAGGTCGTGTTCAACGCCCTGGGCATCGTCTCGTACGACCCGCTGAAGCACGCGTACAGCATCCACTCGTACGCGCTCGGTCAGTCGGGCGACTTCCCGTTCCTGCCGAACGACCAGGGCTACGTCTGGGAGATCCCGGCCGGGCCGGCGAAGATCCGCTACACGGCGGTCATCACCGACAGCACGTGGAAGGAGACCGGCGAGCGTACGCTGACCGGGAAGGAGCCGGTCCAGATCTTCGAGATGAACCTGCGCCGCGTCGGCGGCACCGATTGGCCGGCCGGGGGCGCGATCCCGCCGAAGTGAGCGCGCCGGCGGCGCTCGACGGCACCGAGCGGCGGATCCTCGTGGTCGGCTCGGGCGGCGCGGGCAAGAGCTGGCTCACCACGCGCCTCGCGGCGATCACCGGCCTCCCCGCCGTCCACCTCGACATCCACTTCTGGAATCCGGGCTGGAAGGAGACGCCGGAGCCCGCGTGGAGCGAGACGGTCGCGCGCCTCACGCGCGAAGCGCGCTGGGTCATGGACGGGAACTACAGCGGCACGCTCCGCGCGCGCATCGAAGCGGCGGACGCCGTGATCTTCCTCGACGTGCCGCGCCGCCGCTGCCTCGCGCGGATCTTCGGGCGGATGATCCGCTGGCGCGGGCGATCGCGCCCCGATCTCGCGCCGGGGTGCCCCGAGGGCTTCGACCTCGAGTTCCTCCGCTGGGTCTGGGACTTCCCGAAGCGGAGCCGCCCGGCCGTGATCGCCGAGATGGAGCGGGCGCCAGCGCGCGTGAAGCGGATCACGCTCCGCTCGGAGCGGGAGGTCGGCGCGTTCCTCCGCGCGTGCGGCGCTACGACGCGCCGCGACGGCGCGCCAGGACCAGCGTGAGGTCGTCGGACGGGCCCTGCGCCCCCTCGAAGACCCGCACCTGCTCCGCGATCCGCTGCGCCGCGTCGGCGCAGGGCCGGGACGCCGTATCGCGAACCTGGCCGATCAGCCGCTCCTCGCCCCACATCGCGCCGTCCGGCGCGCGCGCCTCCACCGCCCCGTCCGAATAGATCACGAGCGTGGTCCCGCGCTCGAGCGTCGCGGCGCCGTGCTCGTACGCCGCGTCCTCGAGCATCGCGAGGAGGAGCCCGCCGGTCTCGAGCGCCACGGGCGCGCCCGAGGGGGGAACCAGGAACGGCGTGTTGTGCCCCGCGTTCACGTACTCGATGGCGCCGTTCCGTCCGTCGACGATCGCGAGGAACGCCGTGACGAAGCGCCCCGGCTCGACGCTCCGGTGGAGGAAGCGGTTCACGTTCGCCATGACGCGCGCGGGATCGGCGTGCGCGTCGAGCTGTCCGAGGAGCGACGCGCGGAACCCGGACATGAGGAGCGCGGCCGGGACGCCCTTCCCCGAGACGTCGGCCACGACGAGCGCGACCCGGCCGTCCCCGAGCGCGACGTGGTCGTAGTAGTCGCCGCCGACCTCGAGCGCGGGGAGGCTCAACCCGGCGATCTCGAGCCCCGGGGCGTCGGGCGGCGCCGCGGGGAGGAGCCGCGCCTGGATTCGACGCGCGATCTGGAGCTCGTTCTCGAGGCGCTCCCGCTCCAGCTCGAGCTTCCGGGCGCGCTCGAGCCCTTCGGCGGCCTGGTTGAAGCCGGCGGCCACGTCCCATAGCTCGTCGTTCCCCGCGATCTCGATGCGGTGCCCGAGCCGACCCGCCTCGAGCGCCTCGACGCCGCCGCGGAGCGCGCCGACGGCGCCGGTGATGCTCCGCCCGATCGCGCGGAGCGTCTGCCCGTTCACGACCAGCACGCGCACGCCGACGATGAAGAAGAGGACGAGGAGCACGAGCGGCACGCTGGCGACCGGCGTCACCATCGCGTTCCGGATCATCCCGCCGAGCGACGGGAGGAAGTCGAGGCGCACCGCGATCATGTGGTTCACGGGCGTCCAGCGGCCGCCCTGCCAGAGCCAGCCGTCGCGCGCCGCGAAACCGCGGAACGGCGAGATGTTCACCTCGTCGAGCGCCCGGAGGACGCCGTGCCCGTCGGCGTGGAGCCCCGTGGGCGTGAACGTCACGGTGTCGCCGGGCGCGCCATTGAACTCGAGCTCGGCGCCGACCCGCTTCGAGATCTCCCGGGCGAGGGCGTTCCGCGCCGGCAGGAGGCCGAGCGCGGTGACCGAGGAGTCGGGCGCGGACGCGGCCGCCGCGACGTACGACGCGCCGTCCACCGTGACGAGCGTGGCGGTGTCGGCGAGGTTCGCCGGGAGCGCCGCGAGCGCCGTGTCGTTCACGGCCGCGTCGCCGGCGATCCGCTGCCACGCGGCGCGGTGGAGCCAGATCGTGAGCGCCTCGCCCCGCCGCCCGTGCACCGTCGCGATGTCGCGGAGGCGCGCCTCGGCGTTCCCCGGCTCGCCGAGCGCCACCGTCAGCTCGTCCTCGAGGTGCGCCGCCTCCGCGCCGTACTCGCGCGCGGCGGCCAGCGCGCGGTCGGACGCCGAGCCGAGCCAGGAGCTGATCGCCCACATCGCGCCGACCAGGAGCGTCGGGACCAGGGTCGCGAAGGCGAGGAGGACCAGGAGCCGGCGACCCACCTTGCGGTCGCGGAGCGTCATCGCGCGCGCGGCGCGGAGGATCAGGATCACCGACGCCGTGGTCGCGAAGAGGACGAGGCTGAAGCGGAGGAGCGGCCGCTGGATGGTGCCGTGCCCCTTGGCGAGCAGGAGGGCCATGGAGAGGATGCCGAGCCCGAAGAGCATCTGACGGAGATACCGCTTCATGTCGGGGCGTCGCCTCTCGCGGGGTTCGGGGGTCGGGCCGAAGCCCGCCAAGGATAGCCGTTCGGCAGCGGAAAAGGCAGCGCGCGCGACGACCTTCGGGGTACGATCCATTGGATGCGGGACCGATCCCGCCTTGGAAAGGAGTCCACCATGAAGTTCCTCGCGTATCTCGTGACGGCGCTCGCCGCCGTCGCGTTCCTCTCTTCCTGTAACACCGGACCCAGCCTCGACAGCGCCATGGCGGCCGCCGAGGCGAAGGGCGCCATCGACTCGCTCTGGTCGGGATACGCCGTCGCCGCCGACCGCCGCGACGCCACCGGCTTCGAGTCGATCTTCACCGACGACGCGATCCTGGTCTTGTCCGGGTCCCGCACCGTGACCGGCAAGGCCGCGATCGGCGCGTTCCTCGATTCCCTCTACACCCCGATCGACGTCACCGGGTTCAAGGTGACCCCGGACGACCTGAAGGCGTCGGGCGATCTCGCGGCCCAGGGCGGGACGTTCGAGGAGCGGTACCTCGACAAGGAGGTTCCGATGATCGAGTACGGCCGGTTCGCGATGACGGCCGAGCGCGGCGCCGACCACGCCTGGCGGATCCGCCGGCTGACGGCGGTCGCCGACTCCACGGTCAAGGCGACCGAGTGACATGACGAAGTCGCGGGTCGAGGCGTTCAGCGACGGCGTGCTCGCCATCATCATCACGATCATGGTGCTCGAGATGAGGGTGCCGCACGGGGCCGACCTCGGCGCCCTGAAGCCCTTGATCCCGGTCTTCGTCGCGTACGTGCTGAGCTTCGTCTACCTCGCGATCTACTGGAACAACCACCATCACCTCTTCCAGACCGTGAAGCACGTGAACGGCGGCGTGCTCTGGGCCAACATGCACCTCCTCTTCTGGCTCACCACCGTGCCGTTCGTGACGGGCTGGGTCGGCGAGAACCACGCGGCCACGATCCCGGTCGTGCTGTACGGCGGCGTCTTCCTCATGGCCGCGTGCGCGTACTTCGTCCTGACCCGCACGCTCCTGCCGCTCCACGGGCACGACTCCGCGCTCGCGCGGGCGCTCGGGAACGACTTCAAGGGGAAGATCTCGATCGTGATGTACGTGGCCGCGATGGGGCTCGCGTTCGTGAGCCCCTGGATCGCGATCGCGCTCTACGCGGCGGTCGCGGTGATCTGGCTGATCCCCGACCGCCGCATGGAGCGGGCCCTGATGCACATGGAGCACGCGGAGCACGGCGGAGGGGCGGCGTAGCGGAGGGGCGGAGCGGCGTCCGCGAGGGCGGAAACGCCGGCGCGGACGGCGACAAGACGGACCCTATCGAGCCGGGGGGAACGATCATGGGAACGGTGCTGAAGTACGGAATCCTGCTGGGCGCGCTGGTCGAGATCTGGACCGCGATCGTGATCGCGGCGGGGTGGCACAAGGACCCGGTGCTGCTCCTCGCCTTCTACGTCGTGATCCCGCTCGAGGTCGTCCTGATCGTGCTCGCGCTCCGGGGAACCGCCGCGGAGGCGACGTACGGGAAGCAGGTCCTGAACGGGACGCTGGTCTCGCTCGTCGCGGGCGTGATCATCGTCTTCGGGTCGGTGATCATCACGACCGTGGTCTTCCCGAACTACTACGCCGAGGTCCGCGCGGCGGGGGTGGAGATGCTCACGAAGGCCGGCAAGTCAGCGGAGGAGATCGAGGTGCTGATGCGCGGGAGCGACGCGTTCTCGACGCCGTGGGCCCAGGCGATCCAGGGCTTCATCGGCACGGTGCTCACCGGCATCCTCACCGCGCTCGTGGCGGGGCTCTTCCTCCGGAAGAAGGCGGCGTGACGCGCGGGAAGGCGCCGCGCTGCGCCGTGATCCGATCCGGCGAGGCGTACGAGGGGAAGCAGGGGCTCACGTACCTCGCCGGGCTGACCGGAGCGTCGGTGGGCACGCGCGCCATCTGCATGACGGTCCTCACGCTCCCGCCCGGCGCGCGCGCGAAGACGCACCTCCATCGCGGCATCGAGACGGCGGCGTACGTGATCGAGGGGGAGGCGGCGATGGCGTACGGCCCGCGGCTCGAGGACCGGCTCGCCGCGCGCGCCGGCGACTACGTCTACGTCCCCGCCGACACGCCTCACCTCGTCTTCAACCCGACGGACGCGCCCTGCGTCGCCGTCGTCGCGCACACCGCGGCCGACGACCAGGAAGGGATCGTGCTCCTCCCGGAGCTGGACGGACTGGTCTAGGGGGCCGGCGCCGGGGCTTCGCGCGGCGCGGGCGTCTCCGCGCCCGTCGAATCCCGCACCACGCGGTAGAGCGTGTACCAGCGCGGCTCGGGGCGCGAGATTCCGAGGTTGTCGATCTTCGACGTGAGGAGCGGGACGTACCGCGGTCCCGCGAGCGCGTCCGGCCGGAGCGCGCGATCCACCAGGTAGTCGGGATGCCCCACCGTCTCGTAGAGCGCGCCCCCCTCGACCTCGTAGATGTCGTGCTTCGCGAGGACCGGCGCCATCGCGGGCGTGACGAGCCCGCCGAGATCGAGGATGCGCCGTTCGCCGAACCAGCCGACCGCGCCGATGTCGGGCGTCGCGACCAGCGCCGAGTCCGGCGCGTTCGCGCGGAGCCACCGGCCGATCTCGACCGGCCCGCGGTCGAGCCCGCGCGTGAACGCATCCATCTGCGGCACGACGAGGAAGAGGAGAACGGCCGCCTGTTGCGCGAAGTAGAGGACGCCGAGCGTCGTCCGCGCGCGCGGCGCGAGCGCCCGCTCCGTCGCGACCCACGCCACGGCGGCGAGCGCCGGCACCGCCGGCACCCAGTACCGCGAGATCATCTGCACGCGCGCGAGGAGATAGAAGACGAGGAGGGCCGCCGGCCAGAGGAGGAGGAGCGCGAGCGCTCCCGGGGTCGGGTCGTGCTCCGCGAAGGGGTCGAGCGTGCGCGGCCGGCGTCGCGTCAGGCGGAGGAGGCCGATCGCCGCCGCGATCGCGAGGAGCGCGTCGGTGATGCCGACCACGGCGAGCGTGTATCCGATCCCGCGCGCCGCCGCCGCGGCCGTGATCGCCTCGTGCACCCGCTTCACCGTGTACGCGGTCGGGATCCACGCGCCGGTCGCGCCGTGCACGACGATCTCCCAGGCGGCGAGGAGCGCCACGCCCGCCGCCGCGCCACCCCAGGCGGCGCCGCGCGACTCCGAGCCCGTGCGCGCGAACGACGCCCCGAGTCCGATCGCGAAGAGGAGCGCCATCTCCGGCCGCGCGAGGACGCCGAGCGCGAGCACGATCTGCCCCGCGAGCACCGCGCGCCCGCCGCGCACGAGCCGCTCGAGCCCCCACGCCGCGAGGAACGCCGCCAGCGACGTCTCCATCCCGGAGAGCGACCAGCGGAGGAACCAGGCGTGGAACGCCACCGTCGCCGCGGCGGCGAGCGAGACGCCGGTTCCGCCGCCGGCGGCGCGCGCGAGGCGGAACGTCGCGACGATCGCGAGCAGCGTGAACACGAGGCCGAGGAACCGCGCCCCCACGAACGGATCGAAGCCGATCGCGTTCGCGCCCGCGAGGAGGAGCATCCAGAGCGGGCTCGTGAACCCGTAGACCGGCTCGCCCGGATTGAACGAGAAGCCGTGCCCGTGGACGAGGTTCCGCGCGAAGACGAGATGGATGTAGCTGTCGTCGGTGAAGAAGCCCGCCACGCGGGCGAGCGCGAGCGGGAAGAGGAAGAGCGCGAGGAGCGTGAGCAGGATCGGTCTCCAGCGCATCAGGCGATCTCCTTCACGATCGCGGCGAGCCGCTCGGCCGCCGCGCGCCGCGTGTACGGCTCGCGCTCGGACGGCGCGTGTCCCGGCACGCCGGCCGGCCGCTTCCAGGCTTCCTCGAGCGCGCCGGCGATCGCGACGGGCGCGCCGGGATCGGCGACCCATCCCATGCGGAGCCGGCGGACGAGGTCGGCCGCGGGGCTCTCCGGCGCGACCGCCAGGACCGGGCGCGCCGCTCCGATGTACTCGTAGAGCTTCCCCGGAATCAAATCGCGATAGCGGGGCGACGCGCTCTTCACGAGGAGGAGGAGATCGGCCCCGGCCTCGATCGAGAGCGTGTCCTCGTGGGGCGCCTGGCCCTGGAAGCGGACGACGTCGGTCAGGCCCGTCGCGACGACCGCGCGCTCCTGGGCCTCGTCGCGCGGACCGTAGAGGAGCACCTGGAGCGCGGCGCGCCGCTCCGGATCGCGCTCGAGGAAGGCCGCGAGTCCGCGAAGGAACGGCTCGAGGGTGCGGTCTTCGGAGAGCCGCCCGGCATGGACGATCGTGTAGAGGGGAAACCGGCGCGGCGTCACGCCCTTCCACTCCTCCGCCTCGTACCCGTTCGGGATCACGACCGTGTGCGCGGCGGCGCCGGCGTCGTACGCGGCGAGCCAGCGCGCGGTTCCCTCGGTGGCCGCGACGACCCGCGTCGCCCCCGCGAGCACGTCCTTGAGCATCGCCTCGTGGCGCGCGCGATGCCAGGCGGTCGGCGGCCGGCGATACCCGAGGCCGATCCAGGGATCGCGGAAGTCGGCGATCCAGGGGAGCCCCGTGGCGCGCGCGAGATCCCGCGCCACGAGGTGATCGGTGTCGGGCGGCGACGTCGAGTAGATCGCGCCGAGATCCCCGGCCGCCGCGCGTCCGAGCCCCGCGCTGACCGCGGCGCCGCGCCACCGCGCGTACGCGTCGGGGAGGAAGAACCACCGGGTGGCGCGCGCCAGCGCCGACATCCACGCCGGCCGCGTGGCGCCGCCGCCCGGGAGCGACGGCGCGCCGCCGCGTCCGGTCCGCACGACCTCGACCGACGGCACGGTCTCGAGGAGCGCCGGGTCGCGCACCCACGGGGAATCGCCGGGTCCGGTCAGCACGACCGGAGTCACGCCGAACGACGGGAGATGGCGCGCGAAGCCGAGGGTGCGGTAGACGCCGCCCCCCGCGATCGGAGGATAGAAGTACGCGACCGTGAGGAGCCGCTTCATCGGGCGGGCCCTCCGCCCGGGCCGCCGCTCGAGCCGCTGCCGGATCCGCTGCCCGGCCCTCCCGCGGCCAGCTGCTTCGCGAACGTCTCGGGATCGCGCGCCGGGAGCGCGCAGACGTTGTTCACGCAGACGTACGCGGTCGCCTTCCCGCCGAGCGCCTTCCGGTCGGCGAGGAGCGACGTCTCCTTCGCCTGCGCGGCGAGGTCGGCGCCCTCGACCGCGACGACCAGCACCCGGTTCGGCACGTACGCCGCGCGGAGCTTCACGAGGAACGGCGACGCCTCGCTCCGCGAATGGGGCGTCACGATCACGATCTCCTTCCGCTTGGCGATCCGGAAGTCGATGGCGAGGAGGAGCTCGGACATGGAGCCGGGCGCCCGCGCGAGCGTCCCCGCGAACGCCGCGATCGTCCGGTCGGCGCGGACGCGGTACGCGTCGTCGCCGGTCAGCTCGTAGAGGCGGAGCAGGTTCATCGCCTCGACCGAATTCCCCGACGGCTCGGCCCCGTCGTACGCGGGCTTCTCGCGGGCCAGGAGCCGCTCGCCGTCGTCGGGCGTGAAGAAGTAGCCGCCGTTCTCGCGGTCCTCGAAGTGCGCGGCGAGCGCGCGGTCGAGCGCCTTCGCGTCGCGGAGCCGGCCCGCGTCCCCGGTCGCCTCGTACAGGTCGAGGAGCCCCGCGATCGTGAACGCGTAGTCGTCGAGGTAGCCCTCGCCGTGCGCCGCGCCCTCCTGGTAGGAGCGATGGAGCCGGTCGCCGTCACGGAGCTTCGTCAGCAGGAAGTCGGCGGCGCCCGACGCCCGCGCCGCGTACGCGGTGTCGTCGAGCGCGAGCGCGGCGCGCGCCAGGGCCGAGATCATGAGCCCGTTCCACGACGCGACGATCTTCTCGTCCCGGTGCGGTGCCGGGCGTTTCGCGCGCGCGGCGAGGAGGAGCGGACGCGCCTCGTCGAGCAGGCTCCGGACCCGCGCCGCGGGCATGCCGAGATCCCGCGCCACCTGGTCGGGGGCGCGCGCCTCCGTCAGCACGGTCCGCTCGCCGAAATTCCCCTCCGCGGTCACGCCGAACGCGCGCTCGACGACCCGCGCCCGCTCCGGCCCGATCGCGGCCTCGATCTCGGCCGGCGTCCACGTGTAGAAGCGTCCCTCCTCGCGACGCCCGTCGGGGGCCTTGCTGTCGGCGTCGAGCGCGCCGTAGAAGGCGCCTCCCGGAGCACCGAGGTCGCGCTCGGCGGCGTCGATCACGTCGCGGGCGACGGCGGCGAACGCCTCGCGTCCGGTGGCCTGGTATCCAACGACGTAGTCGATCGCGGCCAGCGCCTGGTCGTAGAGCATCTTCTCGAAGTGCGGGACGCGCCACGCCTCGTCCGTGGAATAGCGATGGAATCCGCCGCCGATCGGGTCGTGGATGCCGCCCGCGGCCATCCGCTCGAGCGTGAGCGCGGCCATCGCGCGCGGCTTCGCGTCGCCGGTGCGCGCCGCGTCGCGCAAGAGGAGCCGGATCGGAAGGCTGCTCGGGAACTTCGGCGACCCCTCGAGACCGCCGTGCGCCTCGTCGAACCGAGCGCGGTACTCGTGGAGCGCCGCGTCGAGCGCCTTCGCGCCCGCGGCCGGCGAGAATCCGCCGGCGCCGGCTCCCGCGCCGGCCGCGCCCTTCGCCCCCGCGCCGCCCGCCGCCCCCGTCGAATCGGACGCGAGCGCCTCCCGCACCGCGGCGGTCAGCGCCTCGGAGTTCTTCGCCACCTTGTCGTGTTCCTTCCGGTAGACCTCGTCGAGCCGGGTGATCGCGGTCAGGAACCCGATCGGCGCGCCGCGCACGCCGTCGCGCGGTGGGAAATACGACCCGCCGTAGAACGGCTTCCCGTCGGGGGTGAGCCAGACCGTCATCGGCCATCCGCCGCCGCCGGTCATCAGCTGAACCGCCGTCATGTAGATCCCGTCCACGTCGGGCCGCTCCTCCCGGTCCACCTTGATCGCCACGTAGTGCTCGTTCAGGTAGCGCGCGATCTCCACGTCCTCGAACGACTCCTCCTCCATGACGTGGCACCAGTGACACGTCGAGTAGCCGACCGAGAGGAGGATCGGACGGCCGAGGCGGCGCGCGGTCTCGAACGCCTCCTTCCCCCACGGGTACCAGTTCACCGGATTGTGCGCGTGCTGCTTCAGGTAGGGGCTCGACTCGAGGAAGAGCCGGTTCACGTACCGGGGCGAGCCGTCGGGGCGGAGGTGCCGGGTGCGGGGCGCGTAGCCGGCGGGCCTCGCGGCCCACGCCGCGTCGAGCCGCCTGACGAGCGAGGCGTCGAAGGGGGCGGCGCCGGGGAGCGCCTCGATCCGGAGCGCGGGACCGGGGCCCTCCTTCCCGCCCGACGAGCCGCAGGCCGCGGGCGCCAGGGAGAGCGCGGCGATCGCGGCGAAGAGGAGCGACCGCTCCGCCGATCGGCTCCGAACGCGTGGGGTCACGGGGCCAGGATAGCAAGAACCGGCGGGCCGCGCGCTCGCCCGTGTGGCGCGGCGGCGCGTCGCCTGATACGGTAGCCGCGCATGGCCTCGCTCACGCTCACCGCCCTCTCGCTGACGTACCCGAACGGCACCCGCGCGGTGGACGCGATCGACCTCGCGATCGAGGACGGCGTCTTCCTCGCGATCCTCGGCCCGTCGGGCTGCGGGAAGTCGAGCCTGCTCCGCCTCCTCGCGGGGCTCGAGTCCCCCAGCGCGGGCACGATCGCGATGGACGGGCGCGACGTGACGCCGCTCGAGCCGAAGGATCGCGACGTCGCGATGGTCTTCCAGGGGCTCGCGCTCTACCCGCACATGACGGTCGCGGAGAACATGAGCCTCGGCCTCCGCGCGCGGAAGACGGCGCCGGCGGACGTGGCGCGCCGCGTGAAGGACGCGGCCGCGACGCTCGATCTGACGCGCCACCTCGCGAAGCGGCCGCGCGAGCTCTCGGGCGGGGAGCGACAGCGCGTCGCGCTCGGCCGCGCGCTCGTCCGGAGCCCGAAGCTCTTCCTCTTCGACGAGCCGCTCTCGAGCCTCGACGCGCAGCTCCGTCAGGAATTGCGGGAGGAGCTGGCGCGGCTCCACCGGATCACGCGCACGACGTCGATCTACGTGACGCACGATCAGAAGGAGGCGCTCTCGCTCGGCGACCGCGTGGCGGTCATGCGGGACGGACGCGTGCGACAGATCGACACGCCGGAAGCCATCTACCACGATCCGAGCGACCTCTTCGTCGCCCGGTTCGTCGGCGAGCCGCCGATCAACCGGATCGAGGGGGAGATTGCGGCCGACGGCGGCGGGGCGGGCCTCGCGTTCCGCGCGCCCGGCGTCTCGATCCCGCTGCCAGCCGACGGGGCCGGCGCGCGGATCGCCACCGGCGCGGGGCTCACCGCCGCCGCGTCGACCGCCGCCACCGGCGCCCCCGCGATCCTCGGCGTCCGCCCCGAAGCGGCGCGCCTCGCCGACACCGCGCCCTCCGGACACCCCCGCGGCACGGTCGAGCGGACCGAGCGGCTCGGGGGCGAGACCCTGATCCACGTCCGGACGGAAGCCGGGACGCTCGTGATCCGCCGCTCCCCCGACGACCCGATCCCCGAGGCCGGCGCCACCGTCTCGGTCCGGATCGACCCGGCGCGGGCCCTTCTCTTCGACCCCCGCACGGGGGCCCGCCTCCGCTGACCGGCGGGGAGGCTGTCCCCCGGTCACAGATTCGCGGTAATGTGGTAAAATAAGGCGTCGGGAAGCACCTTTTGCGCTTACGGATCCTTCCCCCCGGGATCGGCACCAACTCGCGACCAGACAACGTTCGACGCAGCCGCTCGACCCTCGGAGGCTCGATGATCCGGACCGCCCGCGCCGCCCTTCCGTTTCTCGCCCTCGCCGCGCTCCTCCTCGCCGGCTCCGCCCGCGCCCAGACCTGGCTCTGGGAGATTCCGCACGGGCTCGAGCCGGGGCTCAAGGCACCCGGCTACGTACCCGGCGAGCTGCTCGTGAAGTTCAAGGCGAACTCGAAGGCGGCCGACCGGAGCCTCGCCGCCGCCGAGGAGGGGGACCAGGTCGTCTCCGACGTGACCGACGACGGGCTCGTGAAGGTGAAGCTTGGACCCGGACAGACCGTCGAGAGCGTGATCGACCGCTGGAACGGCCGCGCCGACGTGGAGTACGCCGCGCCGAACCTCTACGCGCGCGGCTTCTTCGTCCCGAACGACTCCCTGATCGCGCAGTACGACCTCGCGTGGAATCTCCGCGAGGTGCAGGCGTACGACGCGTGGGACGTGGTGACCGGCGACCCGCGCATCGTGGTGGCCATCATCGACAGCGGGGTCGCGTACGAGAACCGCGACGTGCCCGACTACGAGCAGGCGCACCTCTGGCCCGGCACGACGCGTTACGCGCAGTCGGTCGAGCTGCCCGGGCCGTTCCGGCCCGGCTGGGACTTCGTCAACGACGACGCCTATGCGGACGACGACAACGGCCACGGCACCACGGTCGCCACGATCGTCGCCGGCGCCGCGAACAACGTCGCGGGGAGCGCCGGGATCGCGTTCGGCGTCACGCTCCTCCCGATCAAGGTGCTCGACTACCGGAACGACTCGAGCATGGAGTGGATCGTGAAGGGGATCCGCTTCGCCGCCGACCAGGGGGCCGACATCGCGAACCTGAGCCTCGGCTTCCCGCCGGTCGGGACGCTCCGGTACCTCGGCTTCACCGAGCCGATGATCCAGCACCTGTTCAACCCGCTCCGCGACGCCGTGAACTACGCGCAGAGCCGCGGGACGATCCTGGTGGCCGCCGCCGGGAATTTCGGCGTTCCCGAGGTGAGCTATCCGGCCGCGTTTCCCGGCGTGATCGCGGTCGGCGCGACGAGCGTGGACCACACGCTGGCGTCGTACACGTCGTACGGCTTCGACATGGACTTCATGGCGCCGGGCGGCGGGTTCGACGACCTGAACAACGACCACGTCCAGGACGGGCTCCTCATCTACAGCATCAAGCCGTATCGGTCCGAGGGTTCGCTCGCGAAGCCCGACTCCTTCGGCGTCTTCGTCTCGTTCGGAACGTCCGACGCCGCGCCGCACGTCACGGGCGCCGTGGCGCTCCTCCGCTCGCTGGGCCTCACGCAGCAGGGACAGATCGTGCAGACGCTCAAGGCGACCGCGCTCGATCCGTGGGCGTCGAAGCCCGGCTCGGACCCGGCGTTCGGCGCGGGGCTGATCCAGATCGCGGACGCGGTGCGGAATCCGGTCCCGGCCGCGGGGACCAAGGCGGCCCAGTTCGGCGACGGCGGCGCGATCGACGCGCGGATCGCCTCCGGGAACCCGAGCCGCGGGGCGGCGGCGCTCCACTTCCGGACCGCCCGCGCGGGCCTCGTGAGCGCGCGCGTCTACGACGTCCGCGGCGCCCTCGTGCGGACGCTGACCGATCGCGTCGTCCCGGCGGGCGAGGCGACGCTCCGCTGGGACGGCAGGCGGAACGACGGCGCCCCCGCGCCGAGCGGCGTCTACTTCATTCGCGTCGAGACGCCCGACGGCGCCGCGACCCGCAAGGTGGCCTTCTTGCGCTGACGCGCCGGAGCGGGCTACAGTCGAGCCGCTTCCGAGTCACGATCCGTCCAGGGAAGGAGGTCTCCGATCATGCGTCACGCCGCGCGCGCCTTCGCCACGCTGCCCGCCCTCGCCACGCTTCCCGCCCTCGCCGCCCTGCTCCTCTTCGCCGCGCCGCCGCCCATCGCACGGGCCGGCCAGCAACCCAAGGAGAACGTCACCCGCGTGACCGCGGGCAAGGAGACGGCCCTCGACCGGATCCAGCGGTCGGTCGCGCGCATCGACCGCGAAGCGAGCACCCCCGAGGGCGAGGCGCGCGTCCTGGCGCGGCTCTCGGCGCAGCTTCGCGTGAGCCCCGACACGCTCCAGGCGCAGCATCAGACGTGGGGGCTCGGCTACGGCGAGGTGGCGATGGCGTACGGGTTCGCGCGGGCGGCGAAGCGCCAGCCGACGACGGCCGACCAGGTGGTGGAGCTACGACGGGGCGGCGCCGACTGGAAGGCGATCGCGAAGGACCTCGGCGTCAGCGTCGATCAGGTGGCCACGCGCGTCCGGCGCCACGAGGGCGGGAAGACGTCGGCCACGAGCGCGAAGAGCAAGTCCGGGGGGAAGTAGCGGCCGGCTCCGGCGCGGCGATGCCCGGCCGGCGCGGCGCCCGACTTCAGCGCTTCGTGCCGGGGGCGCGGCGCGCGGCGGGCTTCTTCTTCACGGCCGCCTTGGCCGCGGGAGGCGGGATCGTGATGTCGGTGGCCTCCCAGATGTCCTCGTTCCGCCCCTTCCAGCGCGTGAACCAGAGCGTCTTCGAGTCGGGGCCCCACGTCGGCTTCGAGCAGTCGCCGAACGTGGTGAGCGGGAAGAGCCGGCCGGTCGCCACCTCGTAGATCCAGACGTCGTTCTTCGTCCCGACGCGGCGCGCCATGGCGATGTACTTGCCGTCCGGCGACCAGTCGGGCCAGATCTCCTCGCTCTGCGTCCCATCCTTGTCTGGGCCCGTGAGCTGCGTCTCCTTCCCCGTCGCGACGTCCACCTTCCAGAGGCGGTACGCGGAGAAGAGCGCGGTCTTCTTCGCGGTCATGCCGGGCCCGATCTTCACGGTCTGCGTCGTGTCGACGTTCTTCGCGACGTACCCGACCCACTTGCCGTCGGGCGACCACGTCGGGTGGCCCGGGCTCCCGTTGTTGTGCGTGAGCCGCTTCGCGGGGTTGACCTTGTACGTCTCGCCCTGGGGATCCATCAGGAAGAGGTCGAACCCCCAGAGCTGCCCGGGCTCGAGGCGGTTCGACGCGAACGCGATCTTCGACCCGTCGGGGCTGTACGTCGCGAACCGGTTGCTCGCGTGCGCGTCCGACATCGCCTTCACCTCGCCCCCCTCGCGCGGCACCTCGTAGATGTTGTAGTCGCGCGTGCGGGTCGAGATGAAGAGGAGCTTCCGCGAATCGGGCGACCAGGTCGGCGTCATCGCGCGGACCGTGTCGGCTTCGAACGTGAGGCGCTTCGGCTCGCCGCCTTCGATCGGCATCACCCAGATCTGCTTCGAGCCGCTCCGGTCGCTCGTGAACGCGAGCCACTTCCCGTCGCGCGACGGCGTCGGGTCGGTGTCGGCGACGGACGTGTCCGCCATGACCGCGCGGAACTGCGTGGCGCGGGCGGCGGGCGGGCGATGCACCACGAGCACCGCCACGATGAGCACGGCGAGAAGGATGGGGAGGCCGGGGGCCCGCAGCCTCCGCGCCGAGCGGGCGAGCCGGGCCAGCCCGGTGAACCGCGCGGGGCGCGCGGATCGTGCGTGGCCTTTGGACCGCGCGTGGCGTTTGCGTCGGGATCGGGACATACCGGCTCTCCTTCAACCCCGGCGGGCCGGGACGGGTTCCTTCAGGGGCGCGGGGTGAACCCCTCGCCCACGGTCAGCACCTCGTACGAGGCGACGCTCAGCGCGTGCTTCCGGATCTGGCTCCACGGCCGGTCGAGCACGTAGCACTTGAGGAGCGCGATCACGATCTGATGGCTCACCACCGCCACGAGCCCCTTCGAGGCGTCGTGCCGCGCGAGGATCTCGCGGACCGACGCGACCGCGCGATCGTGCACCGCCTGGAGCGGCTCGGCGCCGGGGAGCGTGCACGACGTCGGGTCCTCGCGCCATCGGAGGTAGAGGTCGAGATCGGGCAGCTCGGACTCGGCCATCCCCTCCCAGTCGCCGTGATGGATCTCGTTCAGGCGCGGGTCGGTCGTCACGCCGACCGAGTGCGGGCCGGCCACGTACGACGCGGTCTCGATCGCGCGCGGCAGCGCGCTCGAATAGACCGCCTGGAGCGGTACCTCCCAGAGGAGCCGGGCCAGGCCCTTCGCCTGGTCGCGGCCCGCGTCGTTGAGCGAGGCGCCCTTCGATCCCTGGACGCGGCGTTCGCGGTTCCAGTCGGTCTCCCCGTGCCGCACGAAGACGACGTCGCGGCCTGCCGTGAACGGCGCCACGTCAGATGCGTCCGTCGCGGGCCAGGATCTCGGCGTTGAGGATGGCCGCGCCCGCGGCCCCGCGGATCGTGTTGTGGCCGACCGCGTCGAACTTCCAGTCGAGCACGGCGCAGCGGCGGATCCGTCCGACCGTCACGCCCATCCCGCGCGCGCGCTCCGCGTCGAGGCGCGGCTGCGGCCGGTCGTCCTCCTCGCGCACCTGGATCGGATCGGCCGGCGCGCTCGGCAGCGCCACCTTCGCCAGCGGCCGGAACCCCGCGAGCGTGTCGACGAGCTGCCTCCGCGAGGCGTGCGCGCGGAGCTTCACGCTGACCGCCTCGAGGTGCCCGTCGACCACCGGGACGCGGTGGCAGTGCGCGCTCACATCGAACGCCGCCGGAACGATCCCCTTCGCGGCGATCCGGCCGAGGATCTTCTGCGTCTCGCGCTCCATCTTCGGCTCCTCGCCCGCGACGTACGGGATCACGTTGCCGAGGATGTCGAGCGAGGTGACGCCCGGATAGCCGGCGCCGCTCGTCGCCTGGAACGTCGTCACGATCACCGACTCGACGCCGAACCGCCGGTCGAGCGGCGCGAGCGCCATCGCGAGCACGATCGTGCTGCAGTTCGGGTTCGTGACGATGCCGCCGCCCTTGTACGGCTGGCGGTCGAGCAGGTCGAAGTGGTCGCGGTTCACCTCCGGGATCACGAGCGGGACGAGCGGGTGCATCCGGTGGTTCCGCGCGTTCGAGGAGACGAAGTGCCCGGTGCGCGCGTAGTGCTCCTCGAGGTCGCCCGCCACGGAGGCGTCGAGCGCCGAGAAGAGGAGGCGGGCCTTCAGGCGGTCGCCCGGCCCCTTCACGCGGAGCGCGCCGACCGCGGACGGGATCGGCGTCGGGAGCTTCCAGCGAGCCGCGACCGCTTCGTCGTAGCGCTTCCCCGCGCTCTGATCGGAGGCCATCACCTCGACGATCGTGAACCAGGGGTGCCCCTCGAGGAACTGGACGAACCGCTGGCCGACGGTACCGGTCGCGCCCAGCACGGCGACCGGGATCGCGCGCGCGGGGGCTCCCGGGGCGCGGCTCGTGGATCGGCGGGAAGTCGTTGCGGGGGTTCGCTTTCTTGCTACCATAGACCGCTCATGATACGGTCCGGCGGAGCCTCCCCGCAACGCCTATCCCGGACGAGTCGGAGGGATCGAAGGTGACGACACGCCTCGGAGGAACCGGCCGCGCGACGCGCTGCGCGTTCGCCCTGATCGCCGCGTCGCTCTTCCTCGGCGCCCCGGCGTCGTCGGGCGCGGCGCCCCGCGGCCAGGGCGGCACGACCGAGCCGTTCCGCCATCCCGTCTCGATCCCCCGCCCGCCGTCGATCGGCACGCCGCGCATCGGCGCCCCGACCGGCGCGCCGCTCCCGGCCGCCGCGCCGCGCGTCGTCGGCACGGGCGTCGTCTCCGGCGCGGCGCGCGCCCCGGGAGCGAACACGCCGCCCCAGCAGATCGCGACGTACCCGCGCGACGGCCAGACGTACGTCCCGCCGAACGCCGAGCTCTATTTCGTGTTCAACCAGCCGACGATGAAATCGGGCTCCTTCTCCGTGGCCGACGTCGACTCGAACGCCGAGGTCGGCGGCACGCTCCTCCTCCTGAACTCGCCCCGCTGGTCGTCGCTCGGCGACACGGTCTATCTCA
>JBLMXB010000047.1:0-10184 GCA_050257555.1 Hyphomicrobiales bacterium
GTATACTGCGTCGCGTGCATTGGGCACGGAGTGGGGGGAAGGAAGGGAGCACAGGTTGGAACCTGATATCATTCTGGGGCAAAGGCTGACGCGCCGGCACTTCGTGAAGGGACTCGTCTGCGGGGTGGTGGTCGCGTCACTACCCGCCTGGGTCCCGCGCCTGGTGCACGCGGATGCGCCTCGGAGCAGCGCCGTCCTCCCCGAGTTGTCGGGAACCGAGTTCGATCTCGAGATCGCACCGGCCGCGGTGAACGTGACCGGCGCGCCTCGCCTCGCCACGCTCGTCAACGGCATGATCCCCGGACCGACCCTCCGCTGGCGTGAGGGCGACACCGTCACGATCCGGGTCCGGAACCGCCTGAACACGCCCGCCTCCATCCACTGGCACGGCGTCCTCGTCCCCACGGGAATGGACGGCGTCCCCGGGATCTCCTTTCCCGGCATCCCCGCCGGCGATTCGTTCACCTACCGTTTCAAGGTTCGCCAGAGCGGCACGTTCTGGTACCACAGTCACTCCGGTTTCCAGGAGCAGACCGGCCTCTACGGGCCCCTGGTCATCGAGCCGCGCGAACCGGATCCCGTCCGAACGGATCGCGACTACGTGGTCATGCTCAACGATTGGACCGACGAAGATCCGGACGACGTGTTCCGCCACTTGAAGGTGGCCGACAGCTACTACAACTACCGTCGACGGACGGTCGCCGACTTTGCCCGGGACGTCTCGAAGCGAGGGCTGGGGGCGACGATCAAGGACCGGTGGACGTGGGGAAAGATGCGGATGGATCCACGGGACATCGTGGACGTCAGCGGAACCGGCATCGGCGGGACGTATACGTACCTGGCCAACGGTCAGCCCCCGGCCGCGAACTGGACCGGCCTATTCGAGCGCGGAGAGCGCGTGCGGCTTCGCTTCATCAACGGGTCCGCGATGACCTTCTTCGACGTACGCATCCCGGGGCTGAAGATGACCGTCGTGGCCGCGGACGGCTCGAACGTGGAGCCGGTCACCGTGGACGAGTTCCGCATCGGCGTTGCGGAGACGTACGACGTCGTCGTCGAGCCCAAGGAGGACGCGTACACGATCTTCGCGCAGTCGATGGACCGGAGTGGATACGCGCGCGCGATGCTCGCCGTCCGGAACGGGCTGTCCGCGCCAGTCCCTCCGATGGACCCCATCTTCGACCGGACGATGGAGGACATGGGGATGGGCGGCATGGACATGGGCGGCATGGACATGTCGGGCATGGACATGCCCGGAATGGACATGTCCGGCACGAGTAAGACCGACAAGGTGGCGATGGCCCACGCCAATCGCCCCCTGGGCGGGCCGAATGCCACGGGTCAGATCGCCTACCCGCAGCCCAAGGACGTCCACCTGAAGCGCGGTCCCGCCGTCGTGAACATCGCGATGAACCCCGTGAGCCGCCTCGACGATCCGGGCGACGGGTTGAAGAACAACGGCCGCCGCGTCCTCACGTACGGAGATCTCGTGCGACTCACGAAGGGTCCCCAGAACACGCCGCTCACCGAGCGCGACGTGGACGCCGAAGTGCTCCTCCACCTGACCGGCAACATGGATCGGTACGTCTTCGGGTTCAACGGCCTCACGTACGACCAGAGCCAGCCCGTGCGATTCCCCCATGGACAGCGGATCCGCGTGACGCTGATCACCGACACCATGATGGAGCACCCGATCCATCTGCACGGCATGTTCACTGAAATCGAGAATCCCGACGGTCGGCCCGGCCCCCTGAAACACACCGTCACCGTCCAGCCCGGGGAGAAGCTCCAGTATCTCCTCGACGCCACGGAGGTCGGCCGGTGGGCCTACCACTGCCACCTGCTCTATCACATGAAGGCGGGCATGTTCACGTCGGCGGTGGTCGCGTGAGGGTCGCGCACGCGGGCGTCCTCGCTCTGGCACTGCTCCTCGCCGTGCCCGCGACGGCCCGGGCGCAGCAGGAGCCGACGCAGCCCGGATGGCCGCAGCCGATGCACAACAACAGCTCCTTCTATTCCGCGATCGCCGACCAGAACGAGGTGAGGACGGGGTCCGGCGGCGCGCACTACCGCTGGGACGGGGAGGCGTGGTACGGGAACAACACGAACCGACTCTGGCTCCGGAGCGAGGGGAACGTCGACTTGGAGCACTCGAGTCTGGACGAGGCGGAAGCCCAGGCCCTATACGCCCGGCCCATTTCCAGTTACTTCGACGTCCAAGCCGGCGTCCGCTACGACTTCGACCCGAATCCGTCACGCGCGTGGATGACCCTCGGCGTCGAGGGGCTCGCCCCGCTCTACTGGCACGTCGGCGCGTTCGCGTTCCTCAGCGACGGCGGACACGCGGCGGGGCGGCTGGAGGCATCGTACGACCTTCTGCTGACTCAGCGACTCATCCTGCAGCCGCAGATCGAGGCGACGTTCTACTCGAAGGGAGAGCCGCGACGCGGGATCGTCCCGGGCCTGTCCGATTTCGATTCGGGGGTGAGGGTGCGATACGAGATCCGAAGGCAGATCGCCCCCTACCTCGCAATCGTCGATCAGGGCGGCGCGGGCTACGGCGGGCGGGGTGCGAGCGGTGCTGGGGGTTCGCCGGACGGGATCCGCTTCGCGGCCGGAATCCGCGCCTGGTACTGACCGCGTCCGCCCCTACTCCCCCGTCCTCAACACCGGCATCCGCTTCACGTAGTCCTTCCCCCCCGCGTGCATGCGGACGAAGTAGATGCCGTGGGCGAGGTGGTGCAGATCCAAGGACGCGGTGTGCGCGCCCGGATCCTTCACCCCCTCGCCGGTGCTCGCCACCAGCCGCCCCTGGACGTCGAAGATCGCGAGGGAGACCTCGCCGGCCTGAGCGAGCGTGTAGTTCAAAATGGCGTGGCCGCCTTGGAAGCGGGGCCAGCCGAGATCGGTCGTGAACGTCTGCCCGAGGCTCTGCGGACTCTTCATCGCCATGTCCATCTGGTCGCCCCGTCCGACGCAACCCTCCATCGAGTTGTACGACTGGCCGTCGTCCACGACCCGCCGCACGCCCGCTCTGGCCGGCACCCCGACGAGCACGGTGCCTTCGGCGACGCCGCCGTCGGGGCCCACGGCCGCGAACGAGACGCGGTAGGCGCGGCCGTTCCCGCCGTCCTGCCGCTCACGGCGGAGGTAGAGCTTCCCGTCCACGATCTGGGCGTCGCTGCACGCGCCATCGTCCCCCTGATCCATGGCCATGGCGTGCACGGTCGAACGCGGCGTCATCGCGCTCGCCATGCCGCGCCCGCGGTGCGAGATCGGCTCGTCCTGCGTGACGCGGGTCACGTGGATCGCGACGGGCGCACCGGTCGAGTCGGTCACGCCCGTGATCTCCACTGGCACCATCGTGAGATCGGCGGGCCAGAGCCGGTCGGGCTTCGCGCGGGCGGTCTCGACGGTCGGCTTCCGTCCCTTCGGCGGCACGACCGTGAACTGCCGCATCATGTCGTTGTCCTCGTGCTCGAGCATGTGGCAGTGGAAGACGTAATTGCCGAGGAAGCCGTCCGGGCCGAAGCGGATGAGGATGCGGACCAGCTCGCCCGGGTTCACCTCCGCGGTGTCCTTCCACCCCGCCTCGGCGGGATCCGGCGCTCTTCGGTCGTTGCCGGGCACGACCTTGCCATCCACGAGCTGGAAGCTGGAGCGGTCCAGGATCTGGAACTCCTCCAGGTGGATGTGCATGGGATGCGGCTCCAAGGTCTCGTTCGCGAATTGCCAGATCTCGGTGGAGCCAAGCGTCGGGAACTCCGTCATTTCGTCCCACCCGAAGTCCCCGAGGCGGAACTTCTGGAGGTTCTGGTCGAAGCGGAGCTCGAACGTCCGCGTCCGCGTCGCCTGGCTCTCCTGGAGCCGCTCCACCGGTCGCAGGATCTGCGGCAGCGGCGTCGTGAATCCCGGCTTGTCCGAGACGACGAACTTCATGATCCGCGGCGCGGTCGGATCGGACGCGTCCACCTGGCCCGCTTCGAGCGTGTCCTGGAAGAGCACTTCCGAGTCCGGGGCGTAGCTCTCGAAGTCGAGCACGATGTCCGCGCGCTCCGCCGGTCCGAGCTGGATCTTGTCGACCTGGACCGGCGCCGAGAGGAGACCGCCGTCGCTTCCGATCACCCAGAACGGATGGTGGTCGGAGAGCGTGAACGTGAAGATGCGGTGGTTGGAACCGTTGAGCACGCGGAAGCGGTACTTGCCGCGGTCCACGAGCAGCTTGGGCCACACCTTTCCGTTCACCATGACCTTGTCCCCGAAGAACATCGGGGTCCACTTGGCCGGATACTTGAGCGACCCGTCGGCGTTGAAGGAACGGTCCTGCACGACGAGCGGAATCTCGTACGGCCCCCTCGGGAGCGGGAGCGCGTCCTCGAACCGATCGCGGATGATGTAGAAGCCGGAGAGCCCCAGCATGATGTTGTAGCGCGTGATGCCGAGCGCGTGATCGTGATACCAGAGCGTCGCGGGGAGCTGCGAGTTGGGATACCGATCGGTGCGGGAGCCGCCGAACACGAACGTCGACTCGGGGAAGCCGTCCGACTCGGGCGGAACGTGCCCGCCGTGGAGGTGAACGACCGTGCGCGGCGTCTTCCCCTCCACGTCTGGACCGTGGATGCTCGTGTCCACGTCGAAGTAGTGATCGGTCCGCGGGAGTCCGGTGTCGTAGTAGCGGAGGTCGTTGATCCAGCGTACGCGCACCGGTTGATCGCGGTACGCCTCGATCGTGGGACCGGGAACCTGTCCGTCGAAGCCCCAGAGCGTGGTCGGCGGAAGGTCGCGGTGCACCTTCTGCCGGAATTCCTTCATGCGGATCTCGTAATAGGCCGCCCCGCCCGCCCTGCCCCGAACGGGCACCGCGACCGACGGGATCGGGAGCCAATCCACGTACGGCTGCAGGCAGACCTGCTGCTCGCACGTCGAGTTGTCCCCACCGTAGATTCCCGACGCCGCATCGCACTCGGCGCGCGTCAGCTGGTCGCACGTGCCGTCGGGCTTGCAGCACGCCCCCGCCTGAGGCGAGAAGGAGATCGTCAGCGACGGCCAATGGGCGGGGAGGGAGTCCTGCCGGCTCGCGAATCGCATCCCCGTCCCGAGAACCGCCTCGTCTCCGAGGAGGGCCCAGCCGTGATTGGTGGTCGGGTCCCGCACCCACGCGGCTACGTCGTTCGTGATCCCGATGCTCTCCAGCCCGAAGTACGAAGCGAAGGGCGACACCAGCTCGGAATCGCTGAACGCGCTCGCGATGGCCCCGCCGGGAGACGGCGCGCCTGATTCGTTCTCCCATCGCGCGCCGGATCCGTAGAACCGGTAGTTCCACGTGGAGGAGCTCTCCGACGGGGCGTTGCCGAACTGCTTGGGCGGCGGCGTGCACGATTGCCCGGACCCGGAGGTCCCTTCACCCCAGTCCTGCGTCAGGCGATAGAGGCGGAGCCGCGTGCCGGGCCCGCCCTGCTCGAGACGGAAGAGGTTGAGCCGCGCGGATACGACCTGGCTCCCCGGAGGAATCGAGCTCAAGTCGAAGCGGACGAGTCCGCGGCGAATGAGGACCGTCGTGCCCCGATTCTGGTTCGGCCGCCCCACCTGGATGCACTGTCCCCCGCCGTAGCTCGAGTCCGACTCCGAGAAGATCGAGTTGTCCGCGATCGCCGGGATCGTGATCTGGTCGGAGCCGGTCGGGTTGACGATGGAGACGAAGGTCCCCGCGCTCGCGCTCAGGTTGGGCGTGCCGTCATCGGTGACGTCGAGCGTGACCGGGTAGTCCACCGCCTTGAGGTACACGTGCGTCGGCCGCTCGCCCGTCCCCTCGGCGTCGTCGCCGAACGTCCAATGGAAGGTGAGGGCATTGCCATCCGGATCGTGGGAGCCGGAACCGTCGAACGTAACGGGCTGTCCGGTGAGTCCCGAGTAGGGGCCCCCGGCGTCCGCGATCGGGGGATGGTTGAGCACGGTCACGGTGACGATGACGTCGAGCGTCGTGGTCGAGAACCCGTCCGACGCGCTTACGGTCATCGGGTGATCTCCCGCGTCGGCGCCGGAAGGCGTCCAGGTGAACGTCGCCGTGAGCGTGTCGAACGCGGCTCCCGTCGGGAGCCCGTCGATCGAAAGGTGGATCGGGTCGCCGTCGAGATCGGTGGCGTGGACCGTGAAGGACACGGGGATATACGCGGTCGCGGCGACGGGGCCGATCGGGTCGATCACGGGCGCGTGGTTCGCCTGGCCCTTCACGTTGATGTGGAACGCGCCGTTCGTGGCGTCGCTCTGGACCTCGAGGGTCCCGACGACGAGACCGCCGGTGGGCGCGTACGTCGCGGTCGCCACGAAGGAGGCGCCGGGGGCCAGGGTCATCGGGACCGTCTCGTTCGTCGTGATCTGAGCGTCCGAGATCACGACGTCTGTGATATGGAGATCCGAATCCCCCGTGTTCTGCACCGTGTAGTCGCGGGAATCGGTCGACCCGATGGTCACGATGCCGAAGTCGAGGGTCAGCGGCTGGATGGCGACGACCGGTCCGCTGACCGCGAGGGCTCGGACGGCGGCGTGCGCCGAAAGCGCCGCTTCCGCGCTGGATCCGGTCTCGCCGGCCGCGGCGAGGGAAGGCCGGAGGGCGAAGAGGAGCGCGAGCGCGGCGGCGGCGGCGCCGAACCGCCCGGAAATGCGCGAGCCCCGGGGTCGTCGACCCTCTCCCCAGGGCCCCTCGGAAGCGATTGGATGTACGTCGACTACGTCGAATGGGGCCGGATCACATGCCACGGTGCGCGCCTCGATTTCAGTCGGATCGGCCAGTGCTGCAATTAGTTATCAAATATACCACATCGGCGCCTTCGCCTCAAGTAGCGCTCGAACCATCGAGTGCGACGGGTCTTACCGGGATTCCGGTGGTCCTTACGTCGCCTCGACACAGCCGGCCCTCGGGTCGATCCTCGGGGAAGCCGCAACATTAGACGAGAGCGGGTGCCGCGGACGGCGCGCCGCCGCACACACCGGAACTCTGACGAGGACCCAGCCATGAAGCCGGAGACCATCGAGGGACGGAAGACGGGTTTCTTCACGAAGCTGGTGCACGCCGGCGTGGATCGGGACGTCTTCGGGGCCGCCGTCCCGCCGATCTACCAGACGTCCACGTTCGCGTTCCAGAACGCGAAGGAGGGCGCCGACCGGTTCGCAGGGAAGGCGGACGGATACATCTACACGCGGATCGGGAATCCCACGATCGACGCGCTCGAGAACTGCGTCGCCGAGCTCGAGGAAGCGGCCGGCGCCGTCGCGACCAGCTCGGGAATGGGGGCGGTGCTCACCGCGTACATGGCGCTCCTAGGCCAGGGATCGCACGTCGTGAGCACGGCCGCGGTGTACGGGCCGTCCCGCGGGCTCCTCGAGGATCACTTGGCGCGGTTCGGCGTCTCGGCCACGTTCGTCGACACGTCGGACGTCCGGAACATCGAGCGCGCGATGCGGCCGGAGACGCGCGTCGTCTACGTGGAGACGCCCGCGAACCCGTCCATCGCGCTCACCGACCTCGAGGCCGCCGCCCGGGTGGCGCATGCCCGCGACGCGCTCCTGGTCGTCGACAACACGTTCGCGTCGCCGTACCTCCAGAAGCCGCTCCTCCTCGGCGCCGACGTCGTGCTCCACTCGGTCACGAAGTTCATCAACGGACACGCCGACGTGGTGGGCGGCATAGTCGCGGCGAAGGACCCGGCGCTCGTCCGCCGGCTCCGCTCGGTCATGGTCGCGACCGGATGCAACATGGACCCGCACCAGGCGTTCCTCGTGCACCGCGGCATCAAGACGCTCGCGCTGCGCCTCGATCGGGCCCAGGCCTCGGCGCACCGAATCGCGGCGTGGCTCGAGGCGCGACCCGAGGTGGCGTGGGTCCGTTACCTCGGCCTCCCGTCCCATCCGCAACACGCCCTCGCCCTCCGGCAGATGGGCGGCCCCGGCGCGATGATCAGCTTCGAGCTGAAGGGCGGATCGGAGGCCGGCGAGAGGCTCATGAACCGCGTCCGGCTCGCGACGCTCGCCGTCTCGCTCGGGGGCGTCGAAACGCTCGTCGAGCACCCCGCCTCGATGACACACGCCGGGATGGCGCGTGAAGAGCGAATCAAAGCCGGGATCACGGACGGACTCGTGCGATACTCGGTCGGGATCGAGGATCCCGAGGATCTGATCGAGGACCTGCGCCGGGCGCTGGAGGGCTGAGCCGTGTCGAGCCGTCACGATGCCGAATCGCTCGGGGCGCGCCTCGCGCGGGCCTTCGGCCGCGCGCCACGCCCCGTCCGGCAGGACGGGCGCGGGCATCGCCTGATCGCGGTCATCGAGTGCATCCTCAACCAGAACGCCCGCGACGCGGGCGCCGCCTCGTTCCGCTCCATGGTCGACGACGTCGTCCGCCTCTGCGAGGAGCACGGCGTCGGCCTCCTCCAGATGCCCTGCCCCGAGATCGCGTACCTGGGGCCGGAGCGCGCCCGCGAACGCGGCGAGTCGATCCGCGACGCGCTCGACACGCCCGGCGGCCGGCTCCGCTGCGCCGACATCGCCTCCGACGTCGCGGATCGGATCGAGGCGTACGTTCGCGCCGGCTACGATGTCGTCGCGGTGCTGGGAGGGAATCCGAAGAGCCCGGGCTGCGCCGTGAACGCGAGCGCGGAGGGCCTCCTCCGCTCCTCGGGCATCCTCATGCAGGCGCTCGAGGTCGAGCTCGGGAGGCGGGACATCGCGATTCCGTTCCGCGGAATCCGCGACGCCGATCCCGCGGCGTTGGCCGAGGACGTGGCCTGGCTCCGCGCGGTCCTCGCCGGCGAGGCGCGCGCCGGCGCGAGGACCGTCCAGGCGTGATGGCGCGCCATCGCAGGCTCCTTCCCGTCGTCGCCGCGCTCCTCCTCTCCTGCGCCTCCCCTCCGACTCCGGTCCTCGAGCGCCCCGCGATCGAGGGGAAGGAGGTGTTGCCGCTCACCACGGTCGCCTTCTCCGGGCACCGCTACGTGGTCCAAGCCGACCTCGGCCTCGCGCACCCCGTTCCGCTCATGGTCCATGGGAACGCCCGCGTCTACCTCATGCTCACCCATCGCGCCGCGGAGGCGCTGACGGGGCATCCGATCGTGAAGCGGGAGGACTACGGCTACAGCGCGAAGGGCAAGGGGGCGATCGACGTCCCCGAGATTCGCCTTGGCGGGAGACGGTTCACCCGCCTGACCGACGTCCCGGTGTTCGACTTCACCGAGGAAGGCGACACGACCGTCCAGGGGATGCTCGGTACCCGATTCCTGCTCGCGGAGCGGGCCGCGGTCGATTTCCCGGACAGCACCCTGCTCCTTGGCGTCCTCCGCTCCGGAGCGCCGAATACGCGACTCCTCCAAGAAGGCTACCGCTACGTCCCGATGACGGTGAGCCCCGACTACCGCGTCACGATCGACGTGACGTTCCCGAGCCTGGGCCGCGCGATCCCCATCACGCCCTCGACGGTCGCGAACGCGCTCACGCTCCATCGGCCCCTTTTCGCGGGGCGCGTCGCGATGGTCAAGTCACCGTCGCCCGATCGTAGCCCCGATCGCACGAGCCCGGCGGAGTTCGCGGCCGACAGCGTCCGGTTCGAAGTCGGGGGGATTCCGTTCGCGACCCCGGCCACGTTCGAGGATCTCGCGGAGTACTCGAACGTCCCCGAGAAGTCGCTCAAGAGCTACGGGATGCTCGGCTACGACTGGATGGCGGCGCACGCGGCCATCCTCGATTACGCGAACCGCGCGCTCTACTTCAAGCCGTAGCCGGCGACCCCTCAGCGCGCCCGCGCGATCAACGCGAGCGGTACCTGCCGGAGGCCGGGCCACCTCATCGCCTCTCCGCCGGGCTTCCCGCGCAGGAGGAGCTGCGCCGAGATCCCCCCGTCGAGCATCACGGCGTCGCTCGCGCCGAGCGCGCCCATGATCGCGGCCATCTCCGGGGTCGTGGGGCCGAGCGGCATCCCCGAAGCCACGTTCCCGATCGCGTCGTAGCGCGTCATCACGACGAGGAGCCGGCCGTCCCGTGTGCTCCCGAGGGCGAGTCGTGCGTCATGGTGGGAGAGGTCCACGCCGCTGCCCGCCGTTCGGAGCGCCGCCGGGACGGTGCCGTCGCCCGCGAGGAGCGTGGGGTACGACTGGAATGCGGTTTCGACGTCCGTTCCGCCCGGGACCGAGCCCTCG
>JBLMXB010000048.1:0-3148 GCA_050257555.1 Hyphomicrobiales bacterium
CCGCTCTGGACCGCGTTCGACAACACGAAGCGCGGGATGCAGTTCGTGGAGCAGGCGCCGTGGGTGCCGGCGCTCGGCATCACGTACCACCTCGGGATCGACGGGATCAGCCTCCTCCTGATCCTCCTGACCACGTTCCTCTCGGCCGTCGCGATCCTCTCGACGTTCACGGCCGTGAACGAGCGGGTGAAGACGTACATGGCCACGCTGCTCGTGCTGGAGACCGGCATGCTCGGCGTCTTCGCCGCGCTCGACCTGGTCCTCTTCTACGTCTTCTGGGAGGCGGTGCTGATCCCGATGTACCTGATCATCGGGGTCTGGGGCGGTCCGCGGCGGATCTACGCGGCGGTCAAGTTCATCCTCTACACGGTGGTGGGGAGCCTCCTGATGCTCGTCGCCATCCTCTATCTCTACTTCGCGTACCACGCGACGTTCGGCACGTACACGTTCGACCTGATGCGCCTCTACGAGACGCCGCTCGGCCGGACCGCGCAGCTCTGGCTCTTCGGCGCCTTCGCGCTGGCGTTCGCGATCAAGGTGCCGATGTTCCCGTTCCACACGTGGCTCCCCGACGCGCACGTCGAGGCGCCGACGGCCGGCTCCGTGATCCTCGCGGGCGTGCTGCTCAAGATGGGCACGTACGGCTTCGTCCGGTTCGCGATGCCGCTTTTCCCGGAGGCGACCCACGCGTTCGCGCCCTGGATCATCGCGCTCTCGGTCATCGGGATCGTCTACGGCGCGCTCGTGGCCATGGTGCAGCCCGACGTGAAGAAGCTCGTGGCGTACTCCTCGGTCAGCCACCTCGGGTTCGTCATGCTCGGCGTCTTCGCGCTGAACACGCAGGGGCTCCACGGCGGCGTGCTCCAGATGATCAACCACGGCCTCTCGACCGGCGCGCTCTTCCTCGCGGTCGGCGTGATCTACGAGCGCCGGCACACGCGGGAGATCAGCGAGTTCGGCGGGCTCTCCGAGATCCTGCCCTGGTTCGCGGCGATCTTCCTGATCGTCTGCCTCTCGAGCCTCGGGCTCCCGGGCCTGAACGGCTTCGTCGGCGAGTTCCTGATCCTGCTCGGCGCGTTCCGGATGAACGCGCTGATCGCGGCGATCGCGGCCACCGGCGTGATCCTGGCGGCCGTCTACCTCCTCTGGATGTACCAGCGGGTCATGTTCGGCCCGGTCACGAACGAGAAGAACCGCGGCATGAAGGATCTCTCGCCGCGCGAGTTCTGGATGCTGGCGCCGGTGGTGGCGCTGATCGTCTGGATCGGCGTCTACCCGAATCCGTTCCTCCGGAAGCTCGACGTCTCGGTGTCCGAGCTGATGGAGCGGGTGAACGCGCGGGTGATCGCGAGCGAGACGTACAACGCGGAGTCGAGCGGCGTCACGGCCGCGGCGGACCAGGGTAGCGCCGCGACGACGACGGCCGCGGCGCCCGCGGCGGCGACCGCCTCGACACCCTCGGCGCCGGCCGCGGCGGCGGGTACGGAGGAGACCCGATGAACTTCGCGGCCCACATCGGCGCCTCGATCCCGCTCATCGAGCCGCTCCTGATCGTCTGCGGCGTCGCGATCGGCCTTCTGATCCTCGACCTCTTCCTGCCGCACGGGAAGAAGCACGTCTCGGCGTGGGTCGCCATGGGCGGGATCGTCTGGGCGCTCGTCCGGACGATCGGGCAGTGGGGCCTGATGGGCCGGGGGTACGCGGGGATGGTCGCCCTCGACAACCTGTCGACGCTCTTCAACGTGATCTTCCTGACGTCGACCGGGCTCGTGATCCTCCTCTCGCATCCGTTCCTCAAGAAGGAGGACGTCGAGCACTCGGAGTACTACGCGCTCCTCCTCTTCGCCACGTCGGGGATGATGATCCTGGCGTCGGGCCTCGACCTGATCACGCTCTTCCTGGGGATCGAGGTGCTCTCGATCTCGCTCTATATCCTGGCCGGGTACCGGCGGAACTCCGACGCCTCGAACGAGGCGGCGCTCAAGTACTTCCTGCTCGGCGCGTTCGCCTCCGCGATCCTCCTGTACGGGATCGCGCTCGTGTACGGCGCGACCGGGACGACGAGCCTCCCGAGGATCGCCGACATCCTCGGGACGACGCCGGGGCCGCTCCCCGAGGGGCTCCTGTACGCCGGGGTGGCGCTGATCCTGGTCGGGCTCGGGTTCAAGGTGGCCGCGGCGCCCTTCCACATGTGGACGCCCGACGTGTACGAGGGCGCGCCGACGCCGGTGACCGCGTTCTTCGCGGCGGGACCCAAGGCGGCCGCGTTCGCCGCGATCATCCGCACGTTCTTCATCGCGTTCGGCCCCGTGCACGCCGAGTGGGACATGGTCCTCTCGGTGATCGCGGTCCTGACGATGACGGTGGGGAACATCGCCGCGATCGCCCAGACCAACGTGAAGCGGATGCTCGCGTACTCGAGCATCGCGCACTCGGGCTACGTCCTGATCGGCGTGGTGACGGGCGGCGTGGTCGGCGGGACCGGCGCCCTCTTCTACCTGCTCGCGTACGTGGCGATGACGCTCGGCGCCTTCTCGGTGATCGTCCTGCTCGAGGCGAAGGGGGAGCGCGGGGACCAGCTCAAGGACTACGCCGGGCTCGGCTTCAAATATCCGATCATCGGGGTGCTCCTCTCGCTCTTCATGATCTCGCTCTCCGGGATCCCGCCGACCGTGGGGTTCGTCGGAAAGCTCTACCTCTTCGGCGGCGCCGTCCAGTCGGGCCACGTGCTCCTCGCGGTCTTCGGCGTCCTGAACAGCGCGATCTCGGTCTTCTACTACCTCCGCCTCATGGTCCTCATGTACATGCGCGAGCCGCAGGAGGCGATGCCGCCGTTCCGCATCCCGCTCGCGCTCGCGTTCGTGCTGCTCGTCACGGCCGTCGGGACGCTCTGGCCGGGGATCTTCCCCGGCCCGCTCTTCGAAGCGGCGCGCGAGGGGATCCGGGCGCTCGTCTCCGAGCGGGACGCGCGGTGAACCCGGCTGGACCGGCCCCGGCCGGACGATCGACGCGGAAGCGCCCCGCGCGCGCCCTGACGATGCTGGTCGCGGCGGGCGTTCTCGTTTCCTGCGGGCGGGGCGGGGAAGGCGGCGCGGGGAGCGCGGCGGGACCGTCCGGCGCAGCCGGCGATTCCGCGGCGATGGCGGCG
>JBLMXB010000049.1:0-11822 GCA_050257555.1 Hyphomicrobiales bacterium
ATTCGCGACCGTCGCTCAGGGCACCCGAGACGTGGACCAGGAGCGTCTGCCGTCCGTTGATTCCGTCGAAGAGCATGGCGACGTCCGCGGCCGCGAAGTCGGCCGGGTATTCCTGGACCCCGTTCCGGTCGGTGTCGCCGATGGAGGCGGATTTGACCGACTGGGCCGCCACGCTCGACACCGATCCGGTCCCGTCCGAGAGGAGACGGACCGAGGAGGGATCCACGTCCTCGGGCGCGAACGACCCGCCGAGCGGCTCGATCCTGAATTCCACGCTGGCGGACGATCGCGCCGCGGGCACGCTGCGATTCGAGGCGTCGGCGAACGCGCGCGCGGCGGCGGTGCCGGGGACGACGGTCGTATTGAGCTGGACGCGGAGGGTTCCCCCGGCTGCCGTCACCAGGTCGGGCCGGCCGTCCTCGTTCATGTCGGCGATGGCGGCGCCCCGAGCGCCGGGCGCAGGCGTCCCGGCCATCGGAACGAAGGTGCCGTCCCCCGCGCCCAGGAGGATCGGGCTCGAGTCGTAGGCCGCCACGAACAGGTCCGGAATGCCGTCCAGGTTCCAGTCCACGCTCCGAACCCGACTGACGAGGATCGGGATCGGAACCGTCGTCCCGGCCCCGAACCCCCCGGCGCCGTCCCCCGGGAGCACGGCGAGGAGCCCCTCGTCGAACGAGGCGACGGCGAGGTCCGGCTTCCCATCTCCGTTCCAGTCGCCCGCGACGAGCGCGTGGGGATAGCGCAACGAGGGGACCGAGCGTCGATCGCCCAGAGAGCCGTCCCCGCGGCCGCGGTAGACGGCGACATCGCGGACGAGGGCGGTCGCCATGTCGGCGAACCCGTCCCGGTCGAAATCGGCGACCGCGACGCTACGCAGACCGTTCGATTCCTGGACACGGAACGTGGTCGTCAGTCCCTGGGGACCGCCGAGGAGCACGACGACGTGTCCGGACGTGTCGACGTCGACCAGGTCCGAGACCCCGTCGCCGTTCACGTCGGACGTCGCGAATTCGATGCCGCCGAATACGTCCGGGAAGGACACGGGAGCCCGAAAGGTCCCGTCGCCGTTTCCATAGAAGATCGCGAGGGATTGGCCCTGCAGCGTTCCCGCCGCCAGGTCCACGTGGCCGTCGCCGTTCCAGTCCCCGGCCGCCAGCGCGGCCAGTGCGCCGTCGAAGGGAATCGTGCCGGCGGCGGTCACGTCGCCGTTGCCGTCACCGGAGTAGAGGGAGATCGCGGAGCCTTGATAGGACTCGTTCCCGGCCGCCGCGTCCATGTGGCCGTCCTCGTTGAAGTCGCCGACGGCGAGGCACGACGCGTCGATCGGCACGTAGATGGTGCGCACGGGGTCGGACGGTGGCGGGAGTGGCGGATGGACCCGCACGGGAACGTCCAGGCGGGTCGCCGAGGAGCCGTCCGACGCGGACACGACCAGGAGCGCGTCCCCGACGGAGCAGAGCGCCGGCCGGAGCACGATTCGACCGGCGCTGGCCCCGGCGCCGGTTCCGAGCGTCGTGACGGTGGCGTAGTCCGGGCCCGATTGCTTCGCGAACGTCACGGGATCGCCGTCCGGGTCGTCGGCGACGAGGGACGCCGTCGCCGTCGCTCCCGCCACGACGTCGAGGCGGCCGACGGGACGGATCACCGGCGGGTGGTTCGGTCCGCTCGAGATCTGGATCGAGAAGGGTCCGTCGGTCTCGAGCGTCCCGTCTCCCGCCGTGATCGCCGCGGCGTGCGTGCCCACGTCCCCGCGACGGCCCACCACCTGGAGACGCGCGGTCAGGGCGCCCGGCACGGCGTTCATCCCCGTGACGTAGAGCGACGCGGGGCCGTCCGACTTCCGCACGGTGATCGGATCGCCGTTCGGGTCGACGATCGCGACGTCCTCGACGGCGGGATCGCCCACGACGCCCGCGAGCGGAGCGATCGGGGGAATCAGCGGCGGCGCGTTGACGGTTCCCCCGGCTCCTGCCGGGAGCCCGTCCGCGTCGAGCCAATCGGAGCCCAGCTTCAGGGTGTTGTCGAAGTCGATGCCCGAGCAAAGGGAACCGAATGAAGTCGAGTCCACCGGGTGGGAAGGCAACGTGGGGACGATGGCCAGCGCGGGCGTGCCCGACAGGGCGGTGACCGTGATGCGGGCGAGGTGATACGTGCCGGCGGGGAGGAAGGCCGACCCGTAGTAGCTCAGGATGTACTCGCTGTCGGTTCCCTCGTCCCGGTAGCGCCCCCCGAACGCCGAGACGAGATTCGCGGCGTTCGTGAACGAGACGGTTCCATCCACGACCTGCAGGCAGACGACGTAGGACACGATCGACAGGTCCTCCCCGGTCGGGCACGTCGCCACCGATCCGTCCCTGTCGTGATCGGTGCGGAGCCAGATGTCGACCTGCGTCGTCCCGACCTGACTCAGCCCGTCGGCGGCCGTATGGACCCCGTCGCCGTCCGAGTCGAGGTACATGTACTGGGCCGATGCGATCCGCGGCGCGAGGATCAGCATCACCGAGAGGAGAAGGAGCGGGAGGGGGACGAGTCTGCGCGGAAAGGGCAGGATTCCAGTCATGGCAGCGGTTTCTCCCTCGTCTCTTCGTAGCGCCGACGGGCGGGGTGGTCGGCGGAGGGGGACTTCGGCGGGGCGAGACGATGACCCCTAGACTATCCGAGCATACGCCGCGGCGGCGGCGATCGGGAAGCGCTTCCCCCCTGCCGGCATGAACGCCGCACCGCGTCGATGGTTCCCACCGGCGCCGACATCAGCGTTGTCCCCGCTCGAATCGATCGTTACGCTTCCCGGATGAAATCCTCCGGACCTCGCGGGCAGAACGGGCTTCCGGCACTCTTCCTCGCCCTGCTGATGGCGGCCATCGCGCCGTCGGGTCTCCGGATCGCGCCGGCCGAGGCGGATCCCACGTCCCCCGCGCCCCGCACGATCGACATCTTCCACGACGTCCCGATCCGCTTCGCCCCCGACTCGGCGCAAGCGGGCCTCCCCCGGGGCGTGACGGCCACGAACGACGGCAGGATCGTCGAGACCACCGTGACGCTCCCGACGCCGAGCGATCCGGTGCGCCTCGCCGTCCTCCTCTCGGTCCGGCCGGTGCCGAAGAGCGACCGCGAGGTCTTCGACCGGTACGACCGTGCCGGCAGCGTCCGCCTCGCCGTGGACGGCGCGCCGGACATCGAGATCCTCCGCTTCATCACGTCGTACGGCGGCGCGACCGAGCACGAGGCGGACGTCACGTACCTGGCGCCGCTCCTCCGCGGGCGGCGCACGATCCGCCTCCAGATCGACACGTGGGTGAGCCCGGCGTGGCGGGTCGACCTCGCGCTCCGCGTCACGCCGGCGCCGGGCCACGACGTGCCCTCGTGGGCGGCCCCCGTCTACCGGACCGACGACTTCAACCGCGCGTCGATGCCCGACGGCGACAGCGTGACGGTGACGGTGCCCCCGGGACTCGCGCGCGTCGTCATGGACTACACCGCGACCGGGCATTGCACCGACGGCATCGACGCGGACGAGTTCGTCTCGAAGGCGAACGTCATCTCCGTGGACGGCGTCGTGGTCGCGCGGTTCCATCCCTGGCGCGACGACTGTCGCCGGTTCCGGGATCGGAATCCCTACTGCGCGCGATGGACCGACGGCTCCTGGTCCTCCGACTACAGCCGGAGCGGATGGTGCCCCGGCGACGCGGTGCTCCCGACGGAGCTCGACCTCACCGACCACCTGACGCCGGGGCGGCACACGATCCGGTTCGTGATCGAGGACATGCGGCCGAAGGACGCGAAGGGCGCGTACGGCTACTGGCGCGTGGCGGCGTGCCTCGTCGGGTGGGGCCGCGCGCCGGACCTCTGGCGGAACGAATGACCGGTCCCCGCCCCGGCGGGCGGGGCGGCGCGCGCGGCCCGGGGGCGCTCCGCGGCGTCGGTCGCGCGCTCCGCCACCGCAACTACCGCCTTTTCTTCTCCGGGCAGAGCGTCTCGCTGATCGGCACCTGGATCACGCGGATCGCGACGAGCTGGCTCGTCTACCGGCTGACCGGCTCGGCGTGGATGCTCGGGCTTGTCGGCTTCGCGGGCCAGTTCCCCACGTTCCTGCTCGCCCCCGTCGCCGGAGTCTGGGTGGACCGGTGGGACCGCCACCGCGTGCTGGTGGTCACGCAGATCCTGGCCGCGATCCAGTCGGGGATCCTCGCCTTCCTCGCCCTGACGGGATGGATCACGGTCCGCGACATCGTGATCCTCAGCGTCTTCCAGGGGCTCATCAACGCGGTCGACATGCCGGCGCGCCAGTCCTTCGTCGTCGAGATGGTCGAGGACCGTGCCGACCTCCCGAACGCGATCGCGCTCAACTCCACGATGTTCAACTCCGCGCGGCTGATCGGGCCGTCCATCGCCGGGCTCCTGATCGCGTGGATCGGCGAGGGATGGTGCTTCCTGATCGACGCCGTGAGCTACCTCGCGGTGATCGCCTCGCTCCTGATGATGCGCGTGGCGCCGCGGGTGCTCACGAAGAAGCCCGGCCGGATCGTCACCGAGATCGTCGAGGGGTACCGGTACGTCTCGGGATTCGCGCCGATCCGCGCGGTCCTCCTCCTGCTCGCCCTCGTGAGCCTCCTCGGCATGCCGTACATCGTGCTCATGCCGATCATGGCCGGCGCCGTTCTCCACGGCGGGCCGCACACGCTCGGATTCCTGATGGCGGCCTCGGGCCTCGGCGCGCTGAGCGGCGCGCTCTACCTCGCGACGCGGCGGACCGTGCTCGGGCTCGGCCGCGTGATCGCGTTCGCCGCGAGCGGGTTCGGGCTCGGGCTCGCGGCGTTCTCGCTCTCGCGGTCGCTCTGGCTCTCCCTGCCCCTGATGACGATCAGCGGGCTATGCGGGATCGTGATGATGGCGTCGAGCAACACGATCCTCCAGACGCTCACGGACGACGACAAGCGCGGCCGCGTGATGAGCTTCTACTCCATGGCGTTCTTCGGGACGACCCCGCTCGGCAGCCTGATCGCCGGCTCCCTGGCGAGCGGGATCGGCGCGCCCCACACGATCCTGGTCGGGGGGTTATGCTGCGTGCTCGGCGCGCTCCTCTTCTTCCGGAAGCTCCCCGCCCTGCGCAAGGTGGTGCACCCGGTCTACATCCGGCTCGGCATCCTGCCGGGCCCGGGCGAGCGGGACGGCCGCGCGCGCACGGTCACCCTGCCGCCGGAGCCCTGACCGGCGGCGGAACGGGAGGGGCCGGCCGCGCTCCGACGCGCGACCGGCCTTCTTGGTGCGGAATACGAGGACTCGGGAACGAGTCCTGCGGTGTGGGGACCCGCGAGCGGGTCCCCGGGCGCTCGGACAGGCTCGGGGGGGTCAGAGCCTGAGGGCAAGTCCGAGCGAGAGCGTCCAGAAGTCGGGGTTGAACCGCTCCGGCACGATGCGGCTCTCCTGATCGCGGAGGAAGACGTAGCGCCCGGTCAGGTCGAGCGCGGCGCGCGGGGCCACGGGGATCTCGACCCCGCCGCCCACGTGCACGCCGAACTGCTGCTTCGTCTCGTCCGCGAGGAGCGGATCCTTGTAGTCGTACGACGTGTGATACCAGCCGACGCCGGCGTCGCCGTGCAGCGTGGGGAGCGGCCGCACGAGGAGCGACGCCGTGACCGGCCACTGCTTCACGGCCAGCGCCCCGTCGTAGTACTCGTCGCGGCGATAGCTCACGCCGATCTCGGAATCGAGCAGCCGGGGAACGAGCGTGCCGCGGAGCGCCAGGCCGAGGTTCGACTTCGCCTGGTCCCCGTCGGTCGCGCGGGTGAGGCCTACGGACGGCACCAGCTCCGCGCCGCTCGTCGGCGCCGCCGCCGCGAGGAGGAACGCGAGCACCACCGCGGGAATCCAGATCATCGGATGTCCTGGCGCGGCGCGCTGGGGTCGGAGCGGGAACGGTCGGTACGTTCTCATGGCGGACTCCATTCGGTTCGGGACGGGCGGGCCCGTGAGCACGGAGAGCGATTCGGCGCCGCGCCCGTCCCTGCGTGAACGGCTTCGAGCGCCGGAGGTCGGTCCGGCGTTCGACCGGGACACATACTCAAGGCGCGTGCCACGAGGCCCTCAGCGGACCCCCGGATCCCGCTAAGTCGCTGCGGCGCGACGCGCTTTTCCCGCGCGGCAACGGGGGGGCGCGGTGCGGGAACCGCGCGCCCGGCGTGTGCCGCTCGGGACACCGCCGCCCGATCCGGTTCAGCGGACGCGCCCCGGCGCGACCGCCGATGCGATCCGCGCGGCGTCGTGCGAATCGAGAAGCGCCGCGTTAGAATCCCCGCCATGCCGCTCCCCTCGATCCGGATCCTCTCGCGCGACGACGTGCGCGCCTGCCTCCCGATGGCGGACTGCATCGACGCGATGGAGCGCGCGCTCGCGGCCGCCAGCGCGGGCGAGGCGCTCGTGCCGCTCCGGTCGACGCTCTGGCTCTCCGACCGGCGCGGCCTGCTCGGCGTGATGCCGTCGATCGACGAGCGCGCGGCGCGGGCCGGCGCCAAGATCATCACGGTGCTCCCGGGGAATCATGGAACGGCGTTCGACGCGCATCAGGGCGCCGTGCTCCTCTTCGAGACGCGGCAGGGCCGCCTCGAGGCGATCCTCGACGCGAGCGCGCTCACGGAGATCCGGACCGCCGCGGCGAGCGGCGCCGCGACGCGCCGGCTCGCCCGTCCGGACGCCGGCGACCTCGCGATCCTGGGCTCGGGCGTCCAGGCGCGCGCGCACCTCGCCGCGATGCGCGCGGTGCGCCCGCTCCGTCGCGTCCGGGTCTGGAGCCGCGACCCGGACCGCGCGCGCGCGTTCGCCGCGCGCGAATCGGCGCGCCACGGCCTCGCGGTCGAGCCGGTCGCGTCGGCGCGCGAGGCGGTCCGCGGGGCCGATCTCGTCTGCACGACCACGTCCTCGCCCCAGCCGGTGCTCGAGGGCGCGTGGCTCGCGCCGGGCGCGCACGTGAACGCCGTCGGGGCCTGCATTCCCGCGATGCGCGAGCTCGACACCGAGGCCGTGCGGCGCGCGCGCCTCCTCGTGGACCGCCGCGAATCGGCGCTCGCCGAGGCGGGCGACGTGCTGATCCCGATTCGCGAAGGCGCGATCGGGAGCGACCACGTCGCGGGGGAGGTGGGCGAGGTCTTCCTCGGGATGATCGCGGGGCGCACCGGCGACGGGGAGATCACGCTCTTCAAGTCGCTCGGGATCGCGATCGAGGATCTGGCCGCGGCCGACGTCGCCGTCCGAAACGCGACCGCCGCCGGTCGCGGCGCCGTCGTTCCGTTCGGCGGCACGCGCGACGACGCGGACTGAGCCTTCCGTCCGCGCCGCGCGCGCCGGGTTCCCTCAGCGCCGCGTCAGCGGCAGCGTCACGCCTCCCATGATCGACGTCTGGGAGCGGTCGGTCGCCGCGTACCGCCCCTCGACGAAGAAGCGCGCGGTCGAGGAGGGGAACATGACCCCCATGAAGAGGTTCGCGCCGAGGTCGGTGCCGGGACTTCCCGGACCGTCGTACGAGTACGCGTGGATTCCGGCGCCGCCGCCCACGAACGGGCTCACGTGCCCCGCGGCACCGAAGTGGTAATAGAGATCGAAGTTCGGATTGAAGTCGCTCAGGCCGTTCCGCGACCAGTAGATGAAGTTCGGCTGCAGATGCACGCGCGTGTCGGCCTGCTCGAACTCGAGATGCGCGCCCATCGCGAGCCCGTCGTTCCAACCGTCGGGATCGAGCGAGCCCAGTCGCGCTCCGGCGCCGGACAGCTCGAAGGCCGCGGCGCCGCGGGCCCAGATCGCGACGGCGAGAAGCGCCAGCCAGAACGCGATCGCGGCGATTCGCTTGAGTGGGATGCGCGTCATGATGTCGTGCCTCCTTTCGGAAATCGGACGCGCCGCGGCCGCCGAAAACCGGCGGCCGTGCGCCGTCCGTCCGCAGGAGTCCCCTCAAGGGGCGTGCCAGCCGCGGAGCGTCGCGGGGCTTCCGCCACGGAAACCCCCTGGGGGCGACCGGGTTTCGCCCGGCGACGAGGGTCGCGGTCGCGATGTCGAAGGCGCGATGCACCGGGTCCGGTGCGGGACAACGTGCCCCGTTCCGTACGCTGTCGAGGGTCGCGGCGAAGCGGGCTCTGCGCGGCCGTCGCCGCGCTATAGGAGCTCGGAAGGCGGGAAGGCGGCTCCCTCGTCGAACCGGGTCGGGCGGAGCGGCGTCACGTCGAGCGTCGACGCGCGGCCGTCCTTCAGGATCTCGGCGAGCAGGAGGCCGAGCGCGGGCGCGTGCATCACGCCGTGTCCCGAGGACCCGTTCGCGAGGTAGAGGTTCGGGCAGCCGGGCGCGACCCCGAGGATCGCGTGACGGTCCGGCGACATCTCGTAGAGACCCGCCGCGCAGAGCGCCTCGTCCACGCGCGCGCCGCCGAGCACGGGAATCCGCTCCCGCGCCTTCGCGAAGACCGCCGAAACCCAGCCGGGATCCACGGTCGTGTCGAACGGGCTCGCCCCGTCCGGATCGGTCGGCCAGAGGAGGAGCACGCGGCCGTCGCGCACGCGCAGGTGGAAGCCGTCCTCGAGGAAGATCGTCATCGGCATCGTGGGCGGCAGGCCCTCGAACGGACGCGTCACCGCGATCTGCCGCTTGAGCGGCGCGACCGGGAGCGTGACGCCGGCCCAGCGCGCCACCGCCGCCGCCCATGGGCCGGCCGCGTTCACGACGCGCTCCGCCGCGTACCGCTGGCGTCCGGCGAGGATCGACGTGATGCGCCCGTCGCCCCCTCGGACCAGACCCGTCACTTCCTGTCCGTAGCGGAACCGGGCGCCGAGCTTGGTCGCCGCGGCGCGATAGCCGTGGAGGAGGTCGAGCGGCCGGACCGTGCCGTCCGTCGGACAGAAGGCGCCGCCGACGATCCCGTCGAGGCGGACCGCCGGGTTCAGCGCCGCGATCTCCTCGGGCGTGACGGCCCGCGCCTCGGTCAGCCCCTCCGCGTGCTGCACGGCGCGCGCGGCGGCGAGCGCGGCGAGCGCGGCCTCGTCCCGGGCGAGCCAGAGGTAGCCGACCGGCTCGAACCCCGGATCAACGCCGGTCTCCTCCTCGAACCGCCGGAGCCGTTCGCGCGCGAGGAGCGAGAGGCGCACGTTCATCGCGGTCGAGAACTGCGCGCGGAATCCGCCGGTCGCGCGTCCGCTGCTCCCCGCGCCGGGCTCCGCGCCGCGGTCGAGGACGATCACGTCGGCGACGCCCGCGGCGGCGAGGTGGTACGCGACGCTCGCGCCGACCACGCCGCCGCCGATGATCACGACCGAAGCCCCCTTCACGGCCGAGGCCATCGTTCCCTCCTTCGCGGATTCACGCGGTGAAGACTTCCTCGGGGTGGCGGAAAGCCTTGAACTCGAGGGCGTTGCCGCTCGGGTCGAGCAGGAAGAGCGTGGCCTGCTCGCCCGGCTTCCCCTCGTAGCGGAGGCGAGGCTCGATCACGAACGGGACGCTGGCCGCGCGGATCCGATCGGCGAGCGCGTGGAATGCGTCCCACGGGACGATCGCGCCGAAGTGCGGCATCGGGACCCGCACCCCGTCGACGACGCCGGCGTCCACGGTCGCGACCGGCGGCCCGCTCGTGTGGGCGGAGATCTGGTTGCCGAAGAAGTCGAAGTCGACCCACGTCTCGGTGCTCCGTCCTTCGCGACATCCGAGGACCTCGCCGTAGAACCGGCGGGTCGACGCGAGATCGCGGACGAAGAACGCGAAGTGGAACGGCGACGCCATGGTCTCCCCCTTCCGGCGGCGGGAGCGGTCCCGCGCCAGCCCCATTGGACCGCATTCGGCGCCGGAACGCACGACGTTTCGCGCGCGGGCGCGACGCGGGTTGTGCGGCCCGGGGGCGCGGCGTAGACTCCGCCCATGAGCGCGCTCGAGCAGATTCTCGGCCGGCGGCTCCACCGAGGCCGCCGCCCGCCGCCGGGAACGCCGCCCGGCACGCTGATCGCCGATCCCGAGTCGCCCCCGCCCGTTCTCACGGTCTTCGCGTACGGGCCGGACGTCCTCATCGAGCGGGAGAACGTCTCCGTGGAGGAGATCGCGTCCTTCGACGGGAAGGCGCCGGTCCTCTGGATCAACGTCGACGGTCTCGGCGACGTCTCCGTGATCGAGCGCCTGGGCCAGCGCTTCGGCCTCCACCCGCTCGCGCTGGAGGACGTCGTGAACGTCCACCAGCGCTCCAAGGTCGAGTCGTATCCCGGCAACCTCTATATCGTGGCGCGGATGATCTCGCTCGAGGCGCGCATCGGCTCGGAGCAGCTCAGCCTCTTCCTCGGCGACGGCTTCCTCCTGAGCTTCCAGGAACGCCGGGGCGACTGCTTCGCGCCGGTGCGCGAGCGGATCCGCCAGGGGCGCCCACGCCTGCGGACGGGCGGCGCCGGTTACCTCGCGTACGCGCTCCTCGACGCCGTCGTCGACCGCTACTTCCCCGTGCTGGAGGAATTCGGCGAGCGGCTCGAGCGCCTCGAGGGGGAGCTGGTCGAATCCCCCACCCGCGCGGCCATGCGCCGCGTGCACGCGGTGAAGCGGGATCTGCTGACCCTCAGGCGGAGCCTCTGGCCGCTCCGCGAGACGGTGCAGGCGCTCCTCCGGGAGGAGACCGGCTACTTCCAGGCCGAGACGCGGCCCTACCTCCAGGACTGCTACGACCATGCGGTCCAGGTGATCGACGTGCTCGAGACGTACCGCGAGCTCGGCTCCGGTCTCCTCGACGTCTACCTCTCGAGCGTGAGCAACCGCATGAACGAGATCATGAGGGTGCTGACGATGTTCGCCAGCATCTTCATCCCGCTAAGCTTCATCGCGGGGCTGTACGGCATGAACTTCAATTCCGAGCGGTCGCCGTGGAACATGCCGGAGCTGAACTGGCCGCTCGGCTACCCGTTCGCGCTCGCGCTGATGGCGCTCGTCGCCGGCGGCCTCCTCCTCTTCTTCCGCGCCCGCGGCTGGATCGGCGCCGCGCGCGAGCGCGACGGAGAGGGCGATGGCCGGGGCGCCCGCCGCGTCGATCCACCGCCCAAGGGGGACGGACGATGATTCGATGGGAGCGGTTCCTGAACCCGGACCACCTGCGCGATCTGGCGACGGCCTATCTTCCCCGCGTGATCGCCGCGGCGATCGTCCTCGTCGCGTTCTGGATCTTCCTCCGGGTGACGCAGGCCGCGCTGCGGGCGCTCCTGCGTCGCGGGAAGATCGACGAGACGCTGATCCACCTGCTCGTCGACAGCGTCTACCGTCTCACGATCTGGGTGCTGGGGGTGGTGACGGCGCTCGGCCAGCTCGGCATCAACGTCATGGCGGCGCTCGCCGGGATCAGCGTCGCCGGCATCGCGCTCGGCTTCGCGGCCCAGGACTCGCTGGCGAACATGATCGCCGGATTCCTGATCTTCTGGGACAAGCCGTTCCTCGTCGGCGACTTCCTGACCGTGCAGGAGCAGTACGGTCGCGTCGTCGAGATCACGCTCCGCTCGACGCGGATCCGGACGCAGGAGAACACGTACGTCATCATCCCGAACCGCCAGGTGATCGACTCCGTGGTCGTCAACCACACGAAACACGGCGAGATCCGGGTGAACGTGCCGATCGGGATCGCGTACAAGGAGAGCATTCCCGAGGCGCGGCGCGTGCTCCTCGACGCGGTTCGGGGGCTCGAGGGCACCATCGACGATCCCGCGCCCGACGTCGTCACCGTGGCGTGCGGCGACTCGAGCGTGAACCTCTACGTCCGCGTCTGGGTCGATCGGCCGGAGCTGGAGAAGCCGGTCTTCTACCGGGCCATGGAGGCGTCGAAGCTCGC
>JBLMXB010000050.1:0-27318 GCA_050257555.1 Hyphomicrobiales bacterium
GGCACGTCGTGGTGGTGCGGCCGGATCGACTCCAGCTGGATCTACGACTCGAACCGCGCGGGGTACGAGAACAGCTGGGTCCAGTACCTCGAGAACGGCGTCTGGCTCGACAGCATTCCGAGGAACTCGACGGTGAAGTTCTCCTGGCGGCAGAAGTTCAACGCCGAGCCGAACTACGACTACGGCTTCTTCGAGGCCTACGACCTCATCGACGGGTGGATCCCGCTCGCGCAGTTCACGGGGAAGGTGCCGAACAACGGGACGTGCGACACCATCACGGTCACGCTCCCCGATTCGATCCGCACGAAGTACTACGACCCCACGATTCCCTCGCAGCACGCGCTGGTCCACTTCCGTTTCTCCTTCACCAGCGACGTCGCGTACTCCTCGCAGGACGGCCTGTACGACGGCGACGGGTACATCATCGACAACGTCACGTGCAAGGCGGGGAATCAGCTCCGGTTCTTCGACGACTGCGAGAGCGGGGACGGCACCTGGATTCCATCCGTCTTCCCGCCGGTCGGCGACTACTACGCCATCGCGAGCAACGTGATCACCGAGGACGTCTGCACGACCAACCGGACCAACGTCTGGACCGACTGGGATCCGGTCGTGCAATCGGTCGTCCCACGGCTCGACAACCTGCTCCACACGCCCGCGGTGTCGATCGAACGGGCGTCCGAGGTGTTCGCGGCCTTCGACGTCTATCGAAACCTGCCGCTCGCGGCCTGCTTCTACTACCACGTTCGGTTCCGGACGAAGAACGTGGGCGATCCGGCGTGGGGCGAGTGGACCGACCCGACGCGTCTGCTCTATTACGGCGCCACGAAGGACTGGGCGCGGCAGAAGGTGTCGCTCCCCGGCGCCGCCGGGAAGGACTCGCTGCAGTTCGAGCTCGCGCTGACCGACTACTCCGCGATCTATTGCGACGGCGTCACGTCGCCGGGCGGCGTCTACACGTTCTTCGACAACGTGGCCGTCGGCATCGTCTCGACGGCGCCGCCGCAGATCAGCTCGCGGGACATCGATCTCTTCAACGACACGTTCCATACGACCGCGTTCTTCAACGACGACAACTTCAACTCGGCGCTCGGGGACAGCGCGGTGGTCACCGTCTCGACGTCGCGCGGCTACAAGTCGGGCTCCATGTTCTACCGGTTCAACGGCGGACCGTGGAACAGCACGCCGCTCCTGCAGAGCGCGCCGGCGCTGCCGCTCGTGCGCTACGCCGACGTGCCGCCGGGCGTCTACCCGCCCAGCACCACGCTCGAGTACTACTTCGCCGCCACCGACAGCACGGACGCCACGGCGTACCTCCCTGCCGGGGCCATCACCGACGGCACGTACTACTCCGCGTCGATCCTGCCGGTGAAACAGGCGACGAATCCGGCCCTGGGCTGCACGGACAGCCTGGCGACGATCCTCTACGTCGACAACTTCGTGAACCGCGAGGACAAGAACTACTGGGCGGACGTGCTGCGCGGGCTCGGCTACAAGTTCGACGAGTGGGACGTCAACGGCCCGACGAGCGGCCTCGGGAACACGCCGGGCGGCTCCGCCTCGACCGATCCGTACAACTGGCCCGGGGAGTCGGTGAACGCGCTGCTCCAGTACTCCACGATCATCTGGCACGCCGGCGACCTGGGCCAGTTCTCGATCGGGGCGACCGATCAGGCGCTCCTACAGGCCTGGATCCAGCAGTCGGGGAAGAGCCGGAATCTCATGATCGACGGCGACAACGTCGCCTACGACCTGATCTTCCACGGCAACGACTACAACTCGTTCATGGCGTTCACGGCGGGCGCGAACTTCCTCGGGGACATCTGGGAGAGCCTGCCGCAGGACACGCTCCATCCGCTCGTCACCGGCGTCCTCGGCGGCCCGACCGCCGGCCGCTCGTTCCACGTGAACGGAGACTGCCCGATCATCGATCGGTTCGACATCCTCAGCCTGTCGACCTACGCGACCCAGACGAGCGCGCGTTCGGGGATCATGCTGCGCTACCCGAACTCGCTGATCGCCGCGACGCGCTACGCGCGCCGGTACTCGTCCTTCGGATCGGACAGCTCGCGGTCGGTCATGATGGGGTTCACGTTCGGGGACATCGAGGAGGGAGGCGAGCGGCTGCTCCTCGCGCGCTCGATCGTCCAGGACTACTTCCACGAAGCGGCGTGCTACACCGCCTCGGGGGTCGAGGACAATCCGGCCAATCCGGCGCCCTCCATCCGGAACGCGCTCCTCCAGAACGCGCCCAATCCGTTCAACCCGAGCACCACGATCCGCTACTCGATCGCCACGACCGGAAAGGTGTCGCTCCGGATCTACAACGCGGGGGGCGCGCTGGTGCGGACGCTCGTGGACACGGCCCTGGCGCCGGGCGAGTACCGCGCGCGGTGGGACGGGAAGGACGATTCGGGGAACCGCCTCGCGAGCGGCGTCTACTTCTACCGGATCGAGACCTCGTCCGGATTCCGCGACGCGAAGAAGCTGCTCCTGCTGAAGTAGCCGCGGACGCAGACGACGGGCGGGCCCTTCCGGGTCAGTCGAGCCGTACCTCCGCCTCTCCGACTCCCACGCGCACGTCGATCGTCGCCCTTCCCGATCCGCGATCCCAGTGGATCTCGTCCCCGAAGCCCGTCGAGGCGGGATGCGTTCCGACCGGCCGACCGTCGCGGATCACGCTCGCGTCGCCGATCCCGACACTCGCGTCGACCCCGCCGACGGCGTCCCGGCGCACCCGGATCGCGGCGCGCCCCGCGCCCATCTTGATCCGGAGATCTCCGCGCAGATCGGCCGCCTCGAGATCGCCCGCGCCCACTTCCAGCTCGACGGCGAGCCGCCGCGGCACGTCGATCGTGAGGGTGAGGTCGGTGTCGGTCCCGGAATGCCGGCGCAGGCCGGTGAGCTCGATCCGGATCCGTCCGCCCGAGGCCTCCGTCCGGAGGTCGATTCCCTCGAGGTAGGCGCCACAGGAGGCGTCGTCCGCCTCGTCGTCGTCCCCGCAGGTGGCGTGGAGCCGGGCGCTCACGTCCGGCGCGTCGACGCCGCGGATCCGCACGATCGCGGCCGGGACGTCCACTTCGAGCGCTCGGGCGCCCGTCGCCGGCACGTCACGCTCGATGGTGCGCGAGCGGGCGGAGGCGGTGGACGGGGCGAGGAGGAGCGAGGCGGAAATCGAAGCGAGAAGGACGGATACGGCCACGTAGAGAGTGCTGGTGATGCGGGCGCGGATCTTCATGGAGTCCCCCGATCGTGGATGGACCGTCGACGGGACCCTTACGGCCGGGAGAAGCTTCGGGTTTCGATCGCCGGGGGAGGCTACGCGTGGATCGGCCGTCCGTCCACCGCCAGCGCCGCTTCCTTCACCGCCTCCGCCAGCGTCGGATGCGCGTGGCAGATGCGCGCCAGGTCCTCGCTGCTCGCCCCGAACTCGATGGCGGCGACCGCTTCGGCGATCAGGTCGCCGGCCCTCGGGCCGATCAGGTGGACGCCGAGGATCCGGTCGGTCCGCTCGTCGGCCAGGATCTTGACCCGGCCGTCGATCTGACCCATCGCGCGCGAGCGCCCGATGCCCCGGAAGAAGAAGACCCCCTTCCGGTACGCGACCCCGGCGTCCTTCAGCTCGTCCTCCGTGCGTCCGACGCCCGCGATCTCGGGCTGCGTGTAGACCACGCCGGGGATCGCGTCGTAGTTGACGTGCCCATAGCCGGTCACGATCCGCTCGACGCACGCGACCCCCTCCTCCGAGGCCTTGTGCGCGAGCATCGCGCCGCCGATCACGTCGCCGATCGCGTAGATCCCCGCGACGCTCGTCCGGTAGGCGTCGTCCACGGGGACGCGGCCGCGCGCGTCGGTCTCGATCCCCACCGCGTCGAGGCCGAGCCCTTCGGTGTCCGGCACGCGCCCGACCGCGAGGAGCACGCGGTCGGCCTCGATCGGGTCCGAGCCCTCGGCGGTCACGGTGGCGGCGCCCTTCGCGACCTTGGCGCCGGTCACCTTCTGTCCGAGGCGGAATTCCATGCCCTGGCGCTTGAAGAGCTTGAGCGCCTCCGCCGCGATCTCGGAGTCGGTCCCGGGGAGGATGCGGTCGAGGTACTCGAGCACGGTGACCTTCGCGCCGAGGCGGAGCCAGACCGACCCCAGCTCGAGGCCGATGTAGCCCGCGCCGATCACCACGAGATGGCGGGGAACCTCGGGGTACGCGAGGGCCTCCGTGCTGGTCGCGATCCGGTCGCCATCGGGGGCGATCCCCGGAAGCGTCGCCGACCTGCTCCCCGTCGCGATCAGCACGTTCGTCGCCTCGACCGTCACCGGCGCCGCCCCGCCCTCGATCGCGACGCGTCCCGGTCCCTCGAAACGCCCGCGGCCTTCGTACCGCGTGATCTTGTGCTTCTTGAAGAGCATCGCGACGCCGCCGGTCAGGCCGCGCACGACCTCGTCCTTCCGCTTCATCATGGTCGGGAGATCGAGCGTGACGGAGCCGACCCGGATCCCGTGCGGGCCGAGCGCGTCCTTCGCCTCGTGGTAGCGCTCGCTCGATTCGAGGAGCGCCTTGCTCGGGATGCAGCCGACGCGGAGGCAGGTGCCGCCCAGCTCGGGGACCGACTCGACGCAGCCGACGTTCAGGCCGAGCTGCGCGGCGCGGATCGCGGCGACGTAGCCGCCGGGGCCCGAGCCGATGACGAGGAGGTCGTGGCGCGGCGCGGCCACGTCAGATCCCGAGGAGCATGCGGGTCGGGCGCTCGATCCGGTCCTTGATGTGCCGGACGAACGTCACCGATTCGCGGCCGTCGATCAGGCGATGGTCGTACGTCATCGCGACGTACATCATCGGCCGGATCGCGACCTGGTCGTCCACCGCCACGGGGCGCTTGTGGATCGCGTGGAGCCCCAGGATCGCGCTCTGCGGCGGATTGATGATCGGGGTCGAGAGGAGCGAACCGTAGACGCCGCCGTTCGAGATCGTGAACGTCCCGCCCTTCAGCTCGTCCAGGTTCAGCCTGTTCGACTGCGCGCGCTGCGCGAAGTCGGCGATGGAGAGCTCGATCTCCGCGAAGGAGAGCCGGTCGGCGCCGCGGAGCACCGGCACGACGAGGCCCTTCCCGCCGCCGACCGCGATGCCGATGTCGTAGTAGTTCTTGTAGACGATCTCGCCGCCGCGGATCTCGCCGTTCACCTGAGGGAAGCGCATCAACGCGTCCACGGTCGCCTTCACGAAGAAGGACATGAAGCCGAGCTTCACGCCGTAGCGCTCCTGGAACGCCTCCTTCAGCTCCTCGCGGAGCGAGATGACGGCCGACATGTCGATCTCGTTGAACGTCGTGAGGAGCGCCGCGGTGTTCTGCGCCTCCTTGAGCCGCTCGGCGATCCGCGCGCGGAGCGGGCTCATCGGCACCGCCTCCTCGAGCGGCCCCGGTTCGGCGGGCTCGGCGGCCCCGGCGTCCGCGCCGCCCGGAAGCGGCGCGCCCGGCGCCGGACGGCGCGCCATGCGCTCGAGCACGTCCTCCTTGAGGAGCCGGCCGCCGGGACCGGTCGGCGTGACGTCGCCGGGGGCGAGGCCCTGCTCGGCGAGGAGCCGCTCCGCGGCCGGCATCACGCGGGGCGGGGCGGAACTCGCGCGCGGGAGCGCCGGCGCGGGCTTCGCGGCGGTGGGCATGGGTGCCGGCGCCGGCTTCGGAGCGGGCGGAGCGGGGCCCGCCTTCGCGCTCGCGGGAGGCGGCGCGGGCGCCGGCTTCGGCGCCGCGGCCTTGGCGGGCGCTCCGTTCCCGGTCGCGCGGCCCGCGCCCTCGGCGAGCGTCGCGATCAGGTCGCCCACCTTGACGACCGTTCCCTGCTTCGCGAGCACCTTCTCGATCGTTCCGGCCACCGGCGCCGGCAGCTCGAGCGTCGCCTTGTCCGACTCGATCTCGACCAGGGCCTCGTCGCGCTCGACCCGGTCGCCCTCGGACTTGAGCCACGCGCCGATCTGCACTTCCGTGATCGATTCGCCCACCTCGGGGACCCGCAGCTCAACCGCCATGCGCCGCACTCTCCTTGTCGAAGGCCGCGTGGAGCAGCCGTTCCTGTTCGATCTTGTGACTGCTGGCCGCACCGCTCGCCGGCGTCGCCGCCGCCGGCCGGCTCACGACCGAGAAGGGGAAGCGGCCGAGGAGCCGCTCGCCGAAGCGCGCCCGCAGATACGGCCACGCGCCCATGTTCTCCGGCTCCTCCTGCACCCACCGGACCGGCGTCCCCTCCGGGTACGCGCCGAGGGCGCTCGCGAGCGTCGCGTCCGCGAGCGGGTAGAGCTGCTCGAGGCGGACGATCGCGGTGTCGGCCGCCTTCACCGCGGCGCGCGTCTCGTGGAGCTCGTGGTAGATCTTGCCGGTGCAGAGAACCACCCGCTTCGGCTTCGCCCCGGCCGTGCCGTCGTCGCCGAGGACGCGCTCGAAGCGGCCGACGGCCAGCTCGTCGAGCGCGCTGACCGCCGACGGGTGGCGGAGGAGGCTCTTGGGCGTCATCACGACGAGCGGCTTCCGCCACGGCCGGATCACCTGGCGCCGGAAGAGGTGGAAGACCTGCGCCGGCGTCGACGGGTAGACGACCTGGATGTTGTCGCGGGCGGCCAGATGGAGGAACCGCTCGATGCGCGCGCTCGAGTGCTCGGAGCCCATCCCCTCGAAGCCGTGCGGCAGCAGGAGCGTGAGGCCCGAGAGCCGGCGCCACTTCTCTTCGCCGCTCGCGAGGAACTGGTCGATGATCACCTGCCCGGCGTTCGCGAAATCGCCGAACTGCGCCTCCCAGAGGACGAGCCCGTCCGGCGTCTCGAGGCTGTAGCCGTACTCGAAGCCCATGACGCCCGCCTCGGTCAGCGGGCTGTTCCAGAGGTCGACCGGCGCCTGGTCCTTCGCGACGTGCTGGAGCGGCACGTACCGCGTCCCGGTCTTCGCGTCGTGGAGCACGGCGTGGCGGTGGCTGAACGTGCCGCGCTCGCTGTCCTGTCCGGAGAGACGGACGCGGTAGCCCTCGGTCGCGAGCGTCGCGAACGCGAGCGCCTCCGCGGCCGCCCAGTCGAGCGGCCGCTCGCCGCGCGCCATCTCGAGGCGCTGGGCGAGCCCGCGGCGGATCTTCGGGTGCGGCACGAACCCCGTCGGCGTCGTCGCGAGGGACGTCAGGAGGGCGGCGAGCCGCTCCCGCGGCACGCCCGTCGCCACGACCGGCGTCTCGGCGTCGAGGCCGCCGCGGTACGTCGTCCAGACGCCGCTCGGCGCGTCGGGGAGCGACGTCCGCTTCACGGTGCGGGCGCGCTTCAGCTCCTCCTCGAGGTGCGCGCGAGTGCCCCCCGCGATCGCGTCCGCCTCCTCCCGCGTGATCCGCCCCGCCGCGATCAGGCGGTCACGGTAGATCTCGTGGATCGGCGCGCGCTTCGCGATCGCCGCGTAGAGGAGCGGCTGCGTGAACGCCGGCTCGTCCCCCTCGTTGTGGCCGTGGCGGCGATAGCCGTAGAGGTCGATCACGACGTCGCGGCAGAAGCGCCGGCGGAACTCCATCGCGAGCCGCACCGCCCGCACGACGGCCTCCGGCTCCTCGCCGTTCACGTGGAAGATCGGGATCTGGAGCATGCGGGCCGCGTCCGAGGCGTACGGCGTCGAGCGCGCGTCGCGCGGCAGCGTGGTGAAGCCGATCTGGTTGTTCACCACGACGTGGAGCGTGCCGCCCGTCTCGTATCCCTCGAGGCCGCTCAGGTTGAGCGTCTCCTGGACGATCCCCTCGCCCGCGAACGCCGCGTCGCCGTGGATCAGGAACGCGACGCCCCGCTCGTGCTCGTGGTCGCCGACGTGGTCCATCTTCGCGCGCAGCCGGCCCAGCGCCACCGGGTTCACGAACTCGAGGTGGCTCGGGTTGTAGCAGAGCGAGAGATGGATCTCCTGGCCCGAGGGGAGCTTCCGGTTGCTGCTGTAGCCCAAGTGGTACTTCACGTCGCCGCGGCCGTGATAGAGCTCGGGGTCCTTGTCCTCGAATTCGTAGAAGATCTCCCGCGGCGCCTTCCCCATGACGTTCGCGAGCACGTTGAGGCGCCCGCGGTGCGCCATGCCGAGCACGACCTCGCGCGCCCCCTCGGCCGCGGCCGTCTCGATGGCCGTGTCGAGGAGCGGGATCAGGGCTTCGGAGCCCTCGAGCGAGAAGGACTTCGACCCGATGTACTTCTTCTGGATGAAGTCCTCGAAGATCGCCGCCTCGGTCAGCCGCGTCAGCACGCGGCGCGAGAGCTCGGGCGTGAGCGGCGCCTCCGGGACCGGCGGCCGCTCGATCCGCTCCTGCAGCCACTCCAGCATCTCCACGTCGTGGAGGTGCATGTACTGGACGCCGATCGGCCCGGCGTAGATCGCGCGCAGCCGCTCGACCAGCTCCCGGAGCGTCGCGGGGACGCGGCCCTGGAACGTGTCGGCGACCGGCCGGTCGAGATCGGCCTCGCTGAACCCGTGGAACGACGGATCGAGGTCGGGCGGCTCGGGGCGTGGAGCGCCCAGGGGATCGATCCGCGCCGCGAGATGGCCGCGTGCGCGGTACGATTGGATGAGCGAGAACGCGCTGGCCGCCCCCGCGGCCGTCTGCGGCGCGACGAGCGGGCTCGCGGGCACGGGCGGCGCCGCGGCGCCGGCGGGCGGCGCGAAGGACGGCTCGAGCTCCGTCGAGGCGATGAGCGCGTTCACGCGCGAACCGTTCCCGGTCGCGGGCGCGCCGAGGCCGTAGAGGGCGCGTCGCGGGAACGAGGGGCCGAGCGCCGGGTGCTTGGCGAAGCCGTTCGCCTCGGCGACCCGCTCGAAATAACGGCGCCACTCGGGGGGAACGCCGCCCGGGTCGCGCAGATACTCCGCGTACAGGGCCTCGATGAAGGGGAGGCTCAGCGTGTTCGGATTGTTCTCGATGTCGGCCATGGTTCGCTTCCGCTGCGTGCGATTCCCGTGCCACCGGCCGTCCGCGTTCTGACCGGCGAGACGGGCCGCCGAATTCCTTGCGGGCGGCGCGCGGGAAGATAATGATGCCATGGAACGGGCTCGGGTTCATCAGGTTTACTCGGTTGCAACCACGCCACTTCCGGCGAACTCGGGCGCCCCGGACAGGGCGCCGGCGGGGGTCCGGAGGCGGCCGGGGAGGTTTCGCGATGCTCCGATCGATCGATCCCGCGACGGGCGCCACGATCCGGGAACACCCGGAGGCGGACGCCGGTAAGATACAGGCCGTCATGGATTTGGCCGCCACGACGTTCGAATCCTGGCGCCGGGTCCCCTTCGCCGGACGCGCCGTGCCGATGCGGCGCGCCGCCGCGATCCTCCGGGAGCGCGCGGGGGCGTACGCCGACCTGATGGCGGCGGAGATGGGGAAGCCGCTGGCCCAGGGGCGCGGCGAGGCGGAGAAGTGCGCGTGGGTCTGCGACTACTTCGCCGAGCACGCCGAGCGGTTCCTCGCGAGCGAGCCGGCGCCCACCGACGCGGCGCGCTCGTACGTCGCGTTTCGCCCGCTCGGCGCGGTGCTCGCGGTGATGCCGTGGAACTTCCCGTTCTGGCAGGTCTTCCGCTTCGCCGCGCCGGCGTTGATGGCGGGGAACACGGCGGTCCTCAAGCACGCGTCGAACGTGAGCGGGTGCGCGCTCGCGATCGAGGAGGTGTTCCGCGACGCGGGGTTCCCCGCCGGCGCGTTCACGACGCTCCTCGTCGGCTCCGCCGCCGTCGAGGGGATGATCGGCGCGCCCGCGATCCGCGCCGTCACGCTGACCGGGAGCACGCCGGCCGGACGCGCCGTCGCCGCGGCCGCGGGGCGCGCGCTCAAGAAGACGGTGCTCGAGCTGGGCGGGAGCGATCCGTACGTGGTCCTCGAGGACGCCGACCTCGAGCCGACGGTCGAGACGTGCGTCACCGCGCGGCTCATGAACGGCGGGCAGTCGTGCATCGCCGCGAAGCGCTTCATCGTGGTCGAGGCCGCCCACGACGCGTTCCTCGAGCGGTTCGCCGCCGCGATGAGCGCGAAGCGATTCGGCGATCCCCGCGATCTGGCGAGCGACCTCGGGCCGATGGCGCGGCGCGATCTGCGCGACGAGCTCCACCGGCAGGTCGAGGCGACCGTCGCGCGCGGCGCGACCCGCGTGCTCGGCGGCGTCGTGCCGCCGGGTCCCGGCGCCTACTACCCCCCGACCGTGCTCGCCGGCGTCGGCCGGGGGATGCCCGCGTACGACGAGGAGCTCTTCGGCCCGGTCGCGGCCGTGATCCGCGCGCGCGACGAGCGGGACGCGATCCGGATCGCGAACGACTCGCCGTTCGGCCTCGGCGCCGCGGTCTTCACGCGCGACGCCGCGCGCGGCGAGCGGATCGCGTCGGAGGAGCTCGAGGCCGGCGCGTGTTTCGTGAACGCGTTCGTGCGCTCGGATCCGCGGCTCCCGTTCGGCGGGGTCAAGGAGTCCGGGTACGGGCGCGAGCTGGCCGCGTTCGGGATCCGTGAGTTCGTGAACGTGAAGAGCGTCTACGTGAAATGAAGACGGCGCCGCGATCGGATCGCGGCGCCGCCCCGGTTCGCGTCGGGGATTCCGAGCGCTACTTCTTCTTCATCATCATCATGCCCTTGGCCAGCGTCATGACGTGGTCGCGCATCGTCGAATCCTGGACGGCCATGTTCATGATGCCGTCGACCATGGTCTGGTTCTGGGCCATCTTGCCCATGAGCGCCTGCATCATGTCGCCGTTCGCCATGAGCTTGTCCATCACCAGGCTCTTCGTCTGGTCGGAGGCCATCAGGCGGTCCATCAGCTCGCCCGCCATGTCCTGATTGGCGGTGATGGCGTCCATCACCTTCGTCTTCATCTCGGGATTCGACATCATCTGCTTCACGACGTCGCCGCCGCATCCCGCGACCAGCGCGAGCGAGAGGACCAGCGCGACGAGCAGGAACATCCGCTTCACCATGTACGACCTCCTCCGTGAGTCCGGCCGCGCGCGGCCGGCGGGTTGCGGGAGCGCCGTGCCCCCGTTACCATCCATCCTGCCACAGGTCGGAGGGGCCGCGAAGGCCCTCCCCTTCCGGGCCCGGTCGCGCCGCTCGGCCCCGGAATCCGCTAACTCCAAGGAACGCAAATGATTCGGCTGAACCACGTCCGCTACTCGATCGGCACGCGCGTCCTCCTCGAGGACCTCGACTGGGTCATCGGACCGGGCGACCGCGTCGCGCTGGTCGGTCCGAACGGCGCCGGGAAGACGACGCTCCTCAAGATCGTGCTCGGCGAGATCACGGCCGAGCAGGGGACGCGCGTGATGTCGAAGGGGACGCGGCTCGGCTATCTCCCGCAGGAGGCGGCCGAGCGGTTCGAGGGGACGGTGCTCGATCGCGCGCTCGAAGCGCACCGCCACCTGCTCGAGATGCGGGAGGAGCTGGACGGCCTCTACCGGGAGATCCCGACGCTCGACCCCGCCGACCCGGAGATGGAGCGGCTCCTCGATCGCGCGGGCGAGCTGCAGCACCACCTCGAGCTCCACGACGAGCACGCCCTCGAGCCGGAGGCGCGCCGCGTCCTCGCGGGCCTCGGCTTCTCCTCCGCGGACCAGGACCGCCCGCTCGCGGAGTTCTCGGGCGGCTGGCGGATGCGCGCCGCCCTCGCCGCGCTCCTCCTCACCGATCCGACGCTCCTCTTCCTCGACGAGCCGACGAACCACCTCGACCTGCCCGCGATGGAGTGGCTCGAGGACTACCTCGAGGATTTCCGCGGCGGCCTCGTGGTCGTGTCGCACGACCGCGTCTTCCTCGATCGCGTGACGAGCGAGGTGCGGGAGCTCGACCAGGCGCATCTCACCGAGTTCGCGACGTCGTTCACCGGCTACCTCGAGGAGCGGGAGGCGCGGCGCGAGCGGATCGAGGCGCAGAACGAGCAGCTCGAGAAGAAGATCGCGCAGCTCTCGCGCTTCGCGGAGCGGTTCGGCGCGAAGGCGTCGAAGGCGGCCCAGGCGCAGAGCAAGCGGAAGCAGGCCGAGCGGCTCAAGCAGCGGCGCGTCGTGCTCCCGCGGAAGCCGCGGAGCATCCGGTTCCACTTCCCGGCGCCGCCCCACGTCGGACGTGTCCTGGTGCAGATGCGGGCCGCCTCGTTCGGGTACGACGCGCGCGACGTGTTCGCCGACGCGACCCTCGAGATCCAGAAGGGGGAGAAGGTGGCGATCGTCGGCGCGAACGGGGCCGGGAAGACCACGCTCCTCCGCGTCCTCGCCGGCCAGCTCGCGCCGCGCGAGGGAGAGCGCGAGATCCATCCGCAGGCGAAGCTCGGCTACTTCGCGCAGCACGCCGCCGAGACGCTCGACGGGACGCTCACGATCCTCGAGGCCGTGGAGGAGGTCGCGCCCGACGACCTTCGGCCGAGGCTCCGCTCCCTCCTCGGAAACTTCCTCTTCACCGGCGACGACGTCTTCAAGCACTGCCGCATCCTCTCGGGCGGCGAGCGGCAGCGGGTCGCGATCACGCGGATGCTCCTCGACCCCGCGAACCTGATCCTCCTCGACGAGCCGACGCACCACCTCGATCTCGCGGGGAAGGAAGTGCTCGAGGAGGCGCTGATCCAGTATCCCGGCGCCGTGGTCGTCGTGACGCACGACCGGTCGCTGATGGCCCGGCTCGCGACGCGGATCCTGGCCGTCGAGGACGGGCGCGTCGTCCCGTACCCGGGCGGCTACGACGACTACGAGGCGGCGCGGCTCGCGAAGGCGGAAGCCGCGACCCCCGGGAAGCGCGCGGCGGAGCCGGCCGCGAAGAAGCCGCCGGCGCCCGCGAAGAAGCCGCCGGCGTCCGCGAAGAAGCCGCCGGCGTCCGCGAAGAACTCCGCGCCGCCGAAGCGGAAGACGGCCGCGCAGGCGGCGAAGCTCGAGCGCGACCTCGAGCGGCGCGAGGCGGATCTCAAGGAAGTGGAGGCGCTCCTCGCCGACCCCGACGTCTACGCCGATCCGGCGCGGACGAAGGAGCTGCTCGAGCGCTACGAGACGGTGAAGCGCGACGTGGACGCGCTCTGGGTCGCGCTCGAGGATCTCGCCGAGCGCTGACCTCCGCCGAAACCGTCCTCCGGGCTCCTCCGGTCCTACGGGCCGACCCGCCGGCCCCGCCGGCCAACCCACGGAGGAACCGATGGACCGATCCGCCCGGGCGATGCTCGCCCTCGTCGCGCTGCTCCTGCTCGCCCTCTCGTTCGTCGGGCGCCCGGCCCGCGCCCAGGGCGACGACCTCCCCGTCGACGGCGCCCTGCGCGCGGCCGTCGTCGACTCCACGATCCGGTTCGTGCGCGAGAGCTACCTCGATTCCCTCGCCGCGATTCGCCTCGCCGACTCGGTACGGCAGGCGCGCGACGCGAAGCGCTTCGACCGCTGCGTCACGGCCTCCGCGCTCTGCGACTCGCTGACCGCGACGCTCCGGCGGGTCGTCCCGGACGGCCACCTCCGCGTCGACTACTCCGTGCGCCCGATGCCGATGGCGGCCGACGGCTCGCCGGCTCCCGAGGAACTGGCGCGCCGCGCCGCGCTCCTCCGCCGCGAGAACTACGGCTTCGCGCGCGTCGAGCGGATGCCGGGGAACGTCGGCTATCTCGACCTCCGCCGCTTCGCGCCGCCCGATCTAGCCGGAGCGACGGCGACCGCCGCCATGGCGCTCCTCGCGGGATCGGACGCCGTGATCCTCGATCTCCGGAAGAACGGGGGCGGCAACGGCGAGATGGCGAACCTGATCGCGTCCTACTTCTTCGACGCCGACCCGCAGCAGCTGAGCACCCTGTACGACCGCCCGACCCACGAGACGATGCAGCGGTGGACGCTCGCGTACGTGCCGGGGGAGCGGCTCCCGAAGGTGGACCTCTACGTGCTGGTCGCGCACAAGACGTTCTCGGCCGCCGAGGATCTCGCGTACACGCTGAAGCACCACCGGGACGCCGTGATCGTCGGCGAGCGATCGCGCGGCGGCGCGCATCCGGTGCTCATGAAGCAGGTGAACGAGCACTTCGCGGTCTTCGTGCCCCGGGCGCGCGGCGTCGACACGGTGACGGGCACCGACTGGGAGGGGACCGGGATCGCGCCGGACGTCGAGACCGCGCCGGAGCGCGCGCTCGACGTGGCCTACCTCGCGGCGCTCGAGAAGATCCGGGCCCGGACGCCCGATCCCGGCGACGACCTCACCGGGGCGATCGAGGACGCGAAGCGGGCGGTCGGGGCGACGTCCGCCCCCGGCGCGTCCACGAATCCACCAGCCAGATAGGCGCGCGGTAGAGGAGCCAGAGGGCGGGCAGCGCGAGCCCGAGCTCGAGCGCCGCCCTCTGGGTCGGATCGATCGGCACGAGCAGGGAAGGCAGGCGCGACGTCCACGCGGACGCCGCGCCGACCCATGCCGAGGCCGCCGTCTCGGCCACGCCGGTCAGCGCGCCGACGGCGCCCGGCGACGCGCTCCACGCGACGGCGAGGGCGGCCGCGAGCCCCGCCCCGACCCAGAGCGCCGGCTCGGAGCCGATCTCGACCCACCACGGCGCGCGGGGGACGGCCGCCGGAACGGGCTCCGAAGCGAGCGGCTCGACGCCCGCGATCCGCGCCATCACCGCGTCCGTGAAACCGCCGGGAGCCGCGGGCGGGGCCGTGCGGAGCGCGGCCTCGACGGCCCGCGCCGCCGTGAGCGACGCGGCGCAGGCGGCGCACGCACGCGCGTGCGCGAGCGCCGCCTCCGCTCCCGCCGCCGGCATCCCTTCGTCGAGCCACCGCTCGAACGCGTCACACCGCATCGTCGCGATCCTCCGTCCGATTCGCCGTGAGCCCCGCGTGCGCCTTCCGAAGCGCGGCGCGCGCACGGCTCAAGTGCGTCTTCACGGTTCCCTCCGGCAGGTCGAGCGTCTCCGCGATCCGCTTCACGGGCGCGTCCTCGTAGTAGAAGAGCGTCACCACCGCGCGCTGCGCCTCCGTCAATCCGTCGAGGAGCCGCGCCCAGCGCTCCGCGTCCCCCTCGATCCCCCGGTCGGCCGCGTCGCGCGAGGCGACGTGCTCGGCGCCCGAGAGGTCCGTCTCCCGGGCCCGCCGGTTCCGGAGCACCGCGGCGCGGTCGACGGCCCGCCTCCAGACGATCCGGTAGAGCCAGCTCCCGAACGCGGCGTCGCCGCGGAACTGCGGCAGCGCGCGCCACGCGCGGACGAACGCGTCCTGGGCCACCTCCTCGGCGTCCGGCGCGGAGCGGAGGAGCCGGAGCGCGAGCCCGTACGCCCGGTCGCGGTAGCGGTCCACCAGGACGCGGAACGCCTCGGCGTCGCCGCCCCGACAGCGATCGATCAGGACCCGCTCGTCCGGCGGAAGCACCGAGGACTCCGCCGGAGCCGGGAGGGAGTCCTTCATCGAACGGTTGGACCGCCCGTCCGGGCGCTCCGGTTTCACCCCCGCGCCCCCTTCCTGAAACCGCGCCCCGGGATCCCCCGGTCTATCCGGACGGAAGCGGACGGGGACGCCGCGGACGCGGCCGACCCGGGCAGGATACGCCACGGATCGGAAAGGAGCGCACCACCCCATGGAACCCGGCATCGTCGCATTCCTCTTCGTCATTCCGGTCATCGCGATCATCGGCGGCATCGCGATGGGAATCGTCCGGCTCCACGGCCAGCAGCGGCTCGAGGAGCTGGCGCGGAAGGAGCGGATCGCCGCCATCGAGCGGGGGCTCGATCCCGAAAAGCTCGAGTCGCTCGGCCAGCCGGTCGGCTACGGGGACTACGGCATCGGGAACGGCCGGCTCCGGCGCGCGCACGGCCTCCTGATCGCCGGCCTCGTGCTGATCGCCTCCGGAATCGGGATCGGCGTCCTGATCCAGGCGCAGGAGCCGGACAAGAGCCACTGGACCGTGGGGGTGCTGCCCGCGTTGGTCGGCGTGGCCCTGCTCCTGGCGAGCCGCGTCGTGTGGCCGAAGCCGAAGGCGTAGCGGATCCCGGCGCTACTGCACCTCGCGGAGTCGCGCCAGGAGGTCGGGGCTCAGGAAGCCGGTCGAGACCTCCTCGACCGGCCCGGTCATGATCAGGTCGAGGCCCGGGCCGACCTCCACGGTCAGCTCGCCCCCCTCCATGACGACGGTCACGCGGTCGCCGACCAGGCCCCGGTCGCGGCACGCCGCGGCCACGGCGCAGGCGCTCGTGCCGGACGCGAGCGTGTGTCCCGCCCCCCGCTCCCAGACGAGCGCGCGGACGCGGTCGCGCGCTTCGGGCTCGGCGAGCTGCACGTTGATGCGGTTCGGGAAGCGCGCGTGCGTCTCCACCTTCGGGCCGAGCGTGAAGAGCCGCTCGCGGGTGAGCGGCTGCCCGAAGATCACGCAGTGCGGATTTCCGACCGAGATCACCGACACGTCGAGGCGCTCGCCGGCCACCGGGAGCGTCTTCGCGCTCCGGTCGACCGCGGCCCGTCCCATCTCGAGCCGCACCGCGTTCACCCGCCCGTCCTCCGTGAAGACCTCGGTGCGGATCGCGCCCGCGATCGTCTCGATCGCGAACGACGACTCCTCCGTGTAGCCGTGCTCGGCGAGGAACTTCGCCGCGATGCGGAGCCCGTTCCCGCTCCGCTCCGCCTCGCTCCCGTCGGGATTCCAGATGCGCACGAAGAAGCGGTCGTCGCTCGCGCTCACTTCGAGGATCCCGTCCGAGCCGAGGCCGAGGTGGCGGTGGCAGAGGAGCCGCACCCGCTCCGGCGTGAGCGGCACCGGGAAGCGCGCCGCGTCCACGACGAGGTAGTCGTTCCCGAGGCCGTGCGATTTCACGAAGTCGCACTCGATCATCGTCTCAGTCCAGCCCCGTGACGCCGAGCGCCTGCGCCACCGCGTCGCCGCCCGCCCACGGCACGCAGAGGACGATCGCCTCGCGCACCTGCGCGCGCGTCGCGCCGACGTGGATCGCGCCGATCGCGTGGGAGCGGAGCTGCCGCCACATCCGGGTGGTCGTCAGGATCGCGACCACGCCGATCTCCCGCTCGAGCGGCGGGAGCTCGGGGCGCGAGAGCGTCTTCCCGTACCCCTCGAGGATCATCCAGTCCGCCAGGTCGGGCGAGAGCGACCGCATCGTCGCGAGCAGCTTCTCGAAGTTCGGGCCGTAGACGACGCCGCAGAGCTTCCGGCCGTCCCGCTCCCAGGCGCCCGCGTCGTGCGGCGCCGCGGCCGCCGGGATCCCGCCCGCCCCCGCGATCCGCGGGCGGATCGCGAAGAGCGCCTCGATCGCGCGCGGGAAGCCGACGAAGAGGTAGCTCTGGAGCGCGACCTCGTACACGGCGCGGGCCGGCACGCCCGCCTCCAGCGCCTCGGCGGCGCGCGCCGCGACGTCGTCGGGCGGGCCGTCGGCGATCGCGGCCGAGAGGCAGGCGATCGCGGCGAGCGACGGGGTGAGCGCCGGGGCGTCCACGGCCGCGGTCACGGCGCGAGCGCCGCCGAGAGCTTCGGCAGGCTCACGTCGTACCGGTAGGAGATGTCCATGTGGCCGTCCTCGAACTCCTGGTGCTCGTGCGGCACGCCGAGCTCCGCAAGCCGGCGCGCGAGGAGGCGCGCGCCCAGGTCGAGGTAGAACTCGTCGTTCGTGCCGCAGTCGAGGAAGAGGAGGCGAAGCCGCTTCAGGCCCTCGGCATGGCGCGCGGCGAGCCGGACCGGATCGTGCTCGAGCCACCGCGACCAGACGTCGTCGCGCAGGGCCCCCGTCTCGACGTCGAACGGAAGGTCGCAGTACGCGGGCGGCGCGTCCGGATTCGGCGAGTAAGCGGCCGCCATCGCGACGATGTTGAGCACCCCGATCTCCTCGTGCTTCTTCTTCACCCGCGCGCGGAACCGCTCGAGCCACGGCCCGACGCCGCCCGCCGCGCGGAGCTCCCGCGCCGCGCGCGCGAAGTCGTTCCCGTAGCAGTACTCGAAGTACGCGTCGCCGCTGTGGTCGGCGACCGCGCCGAAGACGTCGGGATGGCGCATGCCGAGCACGATCGCGCCGTAGCCGCCGCTCGACTTCCCCATCACGCCGCGGTGGCGGGCTCCGGCCCGCGTCCGGAACCGGGCGTCCACGTGCGGCACCAGCTCCTCGACGACGTGCGTCTCGTAGCGTCCGAGGCCTTCGGAGTCGATGTACTGGCTCCCGCCCAGGTGCGTGAAGCAGTCGGGGAGGGCGAGGATCATCGGCGCGCAGCGCCCCGACGCGATCAGGGAATCCATGCGATCGGCCAGGCCGGGCGTCCAGGTTCCGTCGTTCAGGAGCATCCGTCCGCGGCCGGTGAAGCCGGAGAGGCACCAGACGACCGGGTAGCGCGCGTCCTGCTCGTGATAGCCGGGGGGGAGGTAGACGTGGAGGTCGCGGACGTGCGGATCGCCGGGGAGATTTCCCGCGAGTGCGCGGCTCTCGATCGTCTCGACTTGAACCGAACCGCGCGGCGCCCGCATCCTCCGAGCCTATGTCGCTCGTTGCGTGGTGTCAATCGGCCCTCCTCCTCGCCGCGGCGCTCGCGGCCCTCTTCTGGCTCGGCGCGGGATTCGTCCTCTACGCCGGGGTCCGGCGGCTCCGCGGGCTCGAGGAGATCGAGCCGCTTCCCGACGACGCGCTGCCGCCGGTGTCGATCGTCGTCGCGGCGCGCGACGAGGCCGCGCGCGTCGAGACCGCGGTCCGCTCGCTCCTCGCGATCGACTACCCGCGCCTCTCGCTGGTCGCGGTGGACGACCGCTCGACCGACGGCACGGGGGCGATCCTCGACCGCGTCGCCGCGGAGGACCCGAGGCTCCGCGTCCTCCACCTGACGGATCTCCCGCCGGGGTGGATCGGCAAGTGCCACGCGCTCGCGCGCGGCGAGGCCGCGTCGGGCGGCGAGTGGATCCTCTTCACCGACGGGGACGTCGTCCTCGCGCCGGACGCGCTCCGGCTCGCGATCTCGCACGGGATCCGCGAGGGCGCGGACCACGTCGCGGTGGGGATCGACGTCGAGACGGAGGGGCTCGGCGAGGCGGCGTTCGTCGCGCACTTCCTGACGATGTTCTTCGTCACGCAGCGTCCGTGGGGCGCGGGCGATCCGCGGACGAAGGACCACATCGGGATCGGCGCGTTCAACCTGGTCCGGCGCGACGCGTACGAGCGTGCCGGAGGGCACGAGGCCCTCCGGATGGAGCTGCTCGACGATCTCGGCCTCGGGCTGCTCCTGAAGCGGAGCGGCGGGCGGACCCTCTTCGCGCTGCCCGACGGGCGGGTCCGGACCCGGTGGCACGCGGGGGTGATCGGGCTGGTCCGCGGCGTGGAGAAGAACGCGTTCCCGGCGATGGGCTTCCGCGTCGGATTCACGGTGTTCGCCGTCACGATGCAGCTCGTCACGGCGCTGGCGCCGGTCCTCGCGCTCTTCGCGGCGGGCCCGTGGACCCGCGCGCTCGGCATCGCGGCCTGGTCGGGCGTCTTCCTCGTCTACGCGGTCACGGCCGGGTACGCGCGCATCCGCGTCTGGCAGGCGCTCCTCATGCCGGTCGGCGCGATCCTCTTCGCGTTCGCGATCGTCCGCTCGGCCTTCGTGACGCTCGCGCGCGGCGGGGTGACGTGGCGGGGCACGTTCTATCCGATCGGGGACTTGAGGCGCGGCCGGGTCCGCTGGTCATCGGAGAAAAAAATACCCCCGCGATCGTCTTGATCGCGGGGGCCGTCCGTCGCGCGCCACGTGGGGGGTCAGGGCAAACCGAATTGCCGACGCGCGACGTCACATCGTTCGTTGCCGGTCGCTTCGTGGGATCCGGCGCCGCAGGCGGCAGGCCCGGATCGCGAACGGCTAGGCCAGGAAGAGACAGGCAAACACGAGGCGCAACTTCCGGAGCATTCGACCCTCCGCTTCCGTACGGGGCGCCCCCTTACACTGCCTTGGATGCACGCAGAGCGTGTGCCAGATGCCGACCAAATGTGGATAACTACGTAGGTCCATATTTCGCTTGCGATTGAGATTGGGACTCCGAGCGCGGGTCAGGCGGAGCGCGACGTCGGGTTGGCGCCGCGGGTACAGATTCGTACCCCGGCGTACGGGCTGTGGGCACGGCAGATAGAGCGCTCGCTGGGGGATCGTTCCGAAATCAGGGGGTGGGACGCGCTTCCGGCGCCCGTCTCGGAGCCGCCCCGGGCTCTGCCTCCGCGACCGCATGAAGAAGCAATTCCGCGACTTCCAGCGCGAGCGCGCCAAACGCCTCTGCGGTCGGGAACCGGATCGCGATCTCCTGGGACCCCGGCCGGAGCGCGATGCCCCACTCGCCGAGCCCGACGCCGAGCGCCCGCGTGAAGATCCCCGACGGCGTCGGCCAGGGCGCCATCGGCCAGATCTCGGGCCCCTCGGACCGCGACTTCGCCATGGCGATCAGCGCCTGGACCGTGGGGTGATGGATGTTCAGGCGGTCCCACCGGAACGCCTCGGCCACCTCGATCCGGGTCTCGCCCGCGGCCGCCCGAGCCTGCCTGAGGATCTCCTCCGGCTCCATCGCCTCGGCGGTTTCGATCGTGATCCACGCCTGGGGCCGGTCGGGGTGCCGGACGGAGGGCTGGAGCACGTCGCCTCGGGGCTCGAAGAGCGCCCGGCGGAACCGCTCCTCGGCCTCGCCGGCCAGGGGCTCCCGGTCGAGCGCGGCCCGCTCGAGGAACGCGGTCGCGTCCGCGCTCCCCGCGAGCTTCCGGAGCAGCTCGAAGTCGAGCGGCCGCGGACCGTACGCGTCGGCGGACAGCGATTCCACGAGACGGTCCCGGAGCCCGTACGGATTCGCCCCCTCGCCCCAGAGGCCGAGGACGACCCGGCCGCGCGCGCCCAGGTAGGCTCGCCGGCGTCTCGGCGCTTCGCCGATCAGCCGCGGCCAGAGGGCCACCGGCGCCTGGAGGCGGGATCGGTGTCCGCGGAGGGCCTCGTCGAGCGGCAGGGATCCCTGGGTGGAGCCGGGCGCCACGACGACCGCCACGTCGGGCGTGCCGGGAGAGCCGAGGAACCCGTCCGCCGCCAGGCTCTCCACGGCGGACAGCGTGGCCGCCAGCGCGAGCCTCTCGCCGCCGTCGATCGCTCCGGGGGAGACCGGGAGAGCCTCCGCGTGCCAGGCGGCGAAGATCGTGGCGAGCGGGGCCCGCTCTTCCCACGGGAGCAGCAGGAAGATCGGCGTAGCATGCCTCATTTCAACGAAGTCGAGCCGGCACCGCCGCGCCGCCGCCTCCAGGAGGCGCCTCGCCTCCTCCGTGGTCAGCTGGGGGAGGGTCTCGCGCGGGAGCGAGAGAAATCGTTGAAAATGCTTCAGTTGCGCCGCCGCGTCGAGCCGCACGCCGTCGAGCGACACGGGCCTCATGGGTGGGATCCCCCTGAATCGAGCATGGGCGGCATTCTAGCGCCATCCATTCCCTTGAAAAATCGTGATTTGACTTGACACCCCGATCGACCCCGAACGACGATCCCCTCAAGCGACGGCCCGGCACGATCTTGTGCGTCGCGCCGCCGTGCTTCATGTGCGGAGGGGAGGAACTGGGACATGGAAGCCAAGTTTCCTGAGTGCCGAAAGTGCTCCACGGGAGTCCTGATTCCGCTTTCGGATTACGGCAGGGACGGCGCGCCGATCATGTACAAGGCCTGGGTCTGCACGAATCCCGCCTGCGGCTTCAACGTTCGCATCGACAACGGTGAGATCAGCTTGGGCCGCTCCCTGGGCCAGTCGACCAAGTAGCGCCTCGATTCGTTTCGCCATTCACGCCCGAGTTCGGGCGCAGAGCGCCGATGTGGGTGCGACCCTCGCGGGAACCTTCATCGGCGCTCGCCGTTTCCGGAGCCGAGCATGATCCGAGCCATCATCTTCGACCTCGACAACACGCTGACCGACTTCATGAAGATGAAGCGGGCGGCGATCGACGCCGCCGTCGACGGCATGATCGACGCCGGCCTCGCCCTCACGCGGCAGGCCGCGTCCGAGAAGATCTACGGGGTCTACGATCGCGAGGGGATCGAGTACCAGCAGGTCTTCGACCGCTTCCTCCAGGAGGAGCTGGGGCGTGTCGACTACAAGATCCTGACCAGCGCCGTGGTCGCCTACCGGCGGGCGCGCGACTCCTACCTGGTCCTCTACCCCCACGTGAACCTGACGCTCATGGAGCTGGCCAAGCGCGGGCTCAGGCTCGCCGTGGTCTCCGACGCCCCCCGGTTCCAGGCGTGGCTCCGCCTGTCGCAGCTCCAGCTGCAGCACTTCTTCGACCCGGTCGTCGCGTTCGAGGACACTGGGGAGCGGAAGCCGAGCCCGAAGCCGTTCCAGCGCGCGCTCGAGATGCTCGCGATCCGGCCGGCCGAGGCGGTCATGGTCGGCGACTGGCCGGAGCGGGACGTCCTCGGCGCGAAGCAGGTCGGCATCCGCACCGCCTTCGCCCGGTACGGCGACACGTTCGGGACGAAGGACTCGGGCGCCGACTACGATTTGAACGACGTCTTCGAGCTGGTCGGGATCGTCGACCGGCTGAACGGGACCGGGTGAGGCCGCCGGCATGGTGACGGTCGGGGTGGACATCGTCGAGGTGGATCGGATCGCGCGCGCGATCGAGCGGTGGGGCCCGCAGTTCCTCGACCGGATCTTCACGCCCGCCGAGATCGCGTACTGCCTCGGCAAGGCCCGGGAGGCGGAATCGTTCGCGGTGCGCTTCGCCGCGAAGGAAGCGTTCGCGAAGGCGCTCAAGGTGGGGAAGGCGGCCATCTGGCGTGAGGTCGAGGTGGCCCGCGGCGAGTCGCCGCGCCCGACGCTCCTCCTCCACGGCACCGCGCGCGAGCTGGCCGGCTCGCGCCACGTCGACCTCTCGCTCTCCCACGCCCCGACCCACGCGGTCGCGGTCGTGGTCGTCGAGGAGTAGCCGCATGCGCCTGCCGCCGCCCACGACCCGCGTCGTCACCGCCGAGGAGATGGCGTCGCTCGATCGCGCGACGATCGAGGGACGCGGCGTCCCCTCGCTCGCCCTGATGGAGCGGGCCGGGCGGGAGGTGGCGCGGCGGGCCACGGCGTGGTGGCGGGAGCACGGGGCGCGGTTCGGCCGGCCCGGCGGGGAGCGCCTGGGCGACGCCGTCGCGACGCCGCGGCGCGGCCGCGCCACGGGTACCAGGACCGCCGCCGCGCGAAAGGTCTCCGCTTCCGGGCAGGTGCTGATCCTCGCGGGCCGCGGAAACAACGGGGGCGACGGGTTCGTGGCCGCCCGCTACCTCAAGTCGGCGGGGTTCGCCGTCCGCGTGCTGGTCGCGGCGCCGGAGGACGGGCTCTCGCGCGACGCGGCCGCGAACCGCGACGCCGCCGCGCGGGCGCGGATCCCGATCACGTTCCTGCCCGACGCGCGCGCCTGGGGTCCGGCCGGCGAGGCCGCCGTGGCCGCCCGCGGGGCGGTCTTCCTGCTCGACGCGCTCCTCGGCACCGGGAGCAAGGGGGCGCCCCGCGGCGCGATCGGCGCCGCGATCGAGATGGCCGTCGCCTCGGGGCGTCCGATCGTCGCCGTCGACATCCCGTCGGGTGTGGACGCGTCGACCGGCCACGCCGAGACGCCCGCGATCCGCGCCGCCCTGACCGTGACGCTCGCCCTCCCGAAGCTCGGGCACGTCCTCGAGCCGGGGCGAAGCCACGCCGGTGAGGTCGAGGTCGCCGACATCGGGATCCCCGAGGACCTCGTGGCCGACGCCGCGCCCTCGCTCCTGATCGCCGACGCGACGTGGGTCCGGTCGATCCTGCCGGCCCGCCCCGCGTACGCCCACAAGGGCTCGATGGGCCGCGTGCTCGTCGTCGGCGGGAGCGCCGGGATGATCGGCGCGGTCGCGATGACCGGCGAGTCGGTGCTCCGGAGCGGCGCCGGCTACGCGGTCGCCGCCGTCCCGCGCTCCTGCGTCGACGCGCTCGAGGCGCGGGTGGGCGAGGTCGTGAAGCGCGGCATGCCCGAGACCGACGCGCGCTCGCTCTCCCGCGCGGCGCTCGAGCCGATCCTCGAGGAGGCGATGCGCGCCGACGTCGTCGCGATCGGGCCGGGCGCCTCGCGCCACCCCGAGACCGAGGACCTGGTTCGCGCGCTGGTCGAGCGGATCGACGGCCCGATCGTGCTCGACGCCGACGGCCTGAACGCGTTCGAGGGGAAGGCGCTCGAGCGCCGGAGCCCGCCGCTCGTCGTCTCGCCGCACTACGGCGAGGCCGCGCGCCTCACCGGCACGACCGTCGCCGACGTCGCGCGCGATCCGGCCGGCTGGGCGCGGCGCTTCGCCGCGAAGAGCGGCGCCGTCGTCTGCCTCAAGTCGACGCCGATGCTGACCGCGGCGCCGGGCGCGCCGCTCGTGCTCAACGCGACCGGGAACCCCGGCATGGCGACGGCCGGCTCGGGCGATTCCCTGACCGGGACGATCGCGGGGCTCCTGGCGCAGGGGATGCCGGCCGGCGAGGCGGCGGCCGCCGGCTGCTTCGTCCACGGGCTCGCGGGCGACGTGGCGGCGCGGAGGAAGGGGATGCGCGGAATGATCGCGGGGGACATCAAGGACGCGATCCCCGCGGCGCTCGTGGCGCTCGAATCGGGGGCGATGGATGAGCGGTAGCGCCAAGAATCCGGGACGAGGCGACGGCGCCGGCGGCGAGCGCCGCCGCGGCATCGGCTCCTCGCGGGCCCGCGCCGAGGCCGCGCGGCTCCGCGCCGTCCGGATCGCGCTCGCGCACGACCTCGTCCGCGCGGGGCGGATCCTCGACCGGCGCGGGATGATCGTCGCGAGCGAGGGGAACCTGAGCGCGCGCGTCACGGCCGACCGCGTCCTGATCACGCGGTCGGGCCGGCGGAAGGGCGACCTGACGCCGCGCGACTTCGTGGAGCTGAGCCTCGAGGAGCCGGCCGACTCGCCGGCGCGGCTCGCCGCCTCGAGCGAGCACCGGGTCCACCTGGTCACGTACGCGGCGCGGCGGGACCTCGACGCGGTCCTCCACGCGCATCCGGTCGCGCTCACGGCCTACGCGCTCCGGGGTCACGCCCCCGACTTCGCGAAGATCGACGAGGCGCGGGCGTTCCTCGGCCCGGTCGGGTTCGTCCCGTACCAGCCGGCGGGCACCGAGCGGCTCGCCGAGGCGGTGGCCGCCGCGCTCGAGACGCCGATCGGCGCCGTGCGGCCGACCGTGGTGATCCTCCAGAACCACGGAGCGCTCTCGGTCGGCGCGAACGTGGACGAGGCGCTCTCGCGGCTCGAGGTCGCCGAGCACCTCGCGGCCACGCTCCTCCTCAGCGAGCGCGGCGGGCGGTAGGCGCTACTTCCCGCCCCCGATCGCGAAGTCCACGACCGATCCACCCATCGAGTTCACGACGCCGTACTGGCCGGGATCGAGCGACTTCTTCGGCGTGAGCTCCCAGAGGTCGTCGCCCACCTTCGTCATCTCGAGCGCGATCGCGTGCTTGAAGATGTCGGCCTGCTTCGCGGGATCGACCTGCGCGTGGCGGGCGCCGTCGGCGGCCTCGAACGCGCCGAGCCGGAACGACGTCGCGTCCTTCTTCGTCCCCTTGTAGCGGAAGCGCGGCTTCGAATCCTTCAGGACCAGGGTGGACGCCTCGCCCTGGACGATCAGCCAGCTCTTCGGGCGGCCGAGCCCGATCATCGCCTTCGCCATCGTCCCGATGCCGACGCCGGTCTTGAGCTCGGCGCGGCTCAGCTCCGCCGGCTTCCAGTCGTCCCCGATCCGTACCTCGAGCTTCTTGAGCTGCGCGTCGGGCATCTGCTCCTGCATCTGCTGCATCTGTTGCATCATCGGCGCCATCTGCTGCATGGCGGCGCCCATGCCCGTCGTGTCCGGCATCGTCTGCTTGTCCTCGGCGTACGCCGCGCGCACGGAGATCGCGGCGAGGGCCGCCGCGCCCAGGAGGACCGCCGCCAGACCGAACCGCCGCGCCGCCGACCCCGTCGTCCACGACCCCACGCACCGCTCCATCGTCGTTCTCCTCCGACTGCCGTTCCGATCCCCGCGCCTGGCGTGGATCTCCGCCGCGTGGCGGACGTCGCACCGTCTCGATCCCCCGATTCTCGACGGCTACTCCCCGATGATCTTGATCAGGACGCGCTTCGCGCGGCGTCCGTCGAACTCTCCGTAGAAGATCCGCTCCCATGGCCCGAAATCGAGCTTCCCCTTCGTGATCGCGACGACCACCTCGCGCCCCATGATCTGCCGCTTGTGGTGCGCGTCGGCGTTGTCCTCGCCGGTCCGGTTGTGATGGTAGCGCTTCGGGCTGGGGTCGAACGGCGCGAGCTCCTCGAGCCAGCGCTTGTAGTCCTCGTGGAGGCCCGGCTCGTCGTCGTTGATGAAGACGCTCGCCGTGATGTGCATCGCGTTGACGAGGCAGAGCCCTTCGGTGACGCCGCTCTCGCGGACGGCCTCGGCCACCTCGCCCGTGATGTTCACGAAGTCCATCCGGGCGGGGACGTTGAAGGTCAGCGTCTTCCGTAAGTGCTTCATGCGGGGGAACCTCCCGGATCCGGAAGCTGGGGTCGACGGACGCTGGAATCTATGCTATTATGCAGCAATAGGATACAAGAAAGGAGGCACGCCATGCGCACGACCATCCATGCCGCCGTCGCTCTGGCGGCGGCCTCCCTGACGCTCGCCATCTTCCTCGTCCCCTCGCCGGTCGCGGCCGCCGAACGGGGCACCCGCTCCCTCGGGCTTTACGGCATCGGCCTCGGCGCCGGGCTCGTCGACCCCGAACAGGGAAGCAGCACGCTCGGGGTCCTCGGACGTCTCGACATCGGGGATCTGGGCGCCGCGATGTCCATGCACCCGACCGTGGAGTACTGGCGGAAGAGCAACGAGGTGCTCGGCATCAAGACGACCCGGCGCGACGTCACGGCCGGGCTCGATCTCCACTATCCGCTCTCGCGCGGCGAGGTCCGTCCCTACCTCGGCGCCGGCCCCGCGCTCCACTTCGTCCGGTCGACCGTGGAGCAGGGCGGCGTGACGGCGGTCGACACCGCCACCCGAATCGGCGCCGACGTGCTCGGCGGCTTCGCGCTCCAACGGACCCGCAGCACCGCCTGGTTCCTCGAGGCGAAGTACCGCTTCGTGAAGGACCAGAGCGCGTTCAAGCTCTTCGCGGGTCTGAATCTCGGGTTCTAGCGGGCGGCCCGCCGCTCAGCGCTCCGGCTTCGGGCGGCCCTCTTCGGGGGCGCCGTCCGCGGCCGGGATCGTGCTCGCGTCTCCCTTCCGGATCGAGCGGTAGTGCGGCGACATGATCTCGACGCCGGCGCGGTTGAACGCGTCCTGGATGTTCTGGTGGAGGAGCCCGTACAGGACCGCCATTCGGCTCGCCTCGCGGGTCGTCGCGTTGATCTCGTACTC
>JBLMXB010000051.1:0-3702 GCA_050257555.1 Hyphomicrobiales bacterium
CCCGCGCGGAGCAGGGCGCCGGACGCCGCGAGCGCGACGATCGCCGCGACCCAGACGCCGCGACCCTTCGGCATCGAGGCCCACGCGAGGAGCGTGGCCAGCGCCAGGATGCCGATCGCCCACAGACCCGCGCTCTCGTGCTCGTCGATCGGCTTCTCGGGGACGCCCGCGTGCTCCGCGCGGTCCTCGGCCGACGTGCCCGTGAAGTACGCGGCGCCCGAGCCGAGGAGCGCGAACGTCAGGAGCACCGGAGCGAACCACCGGAGCCAGCTCCACCGCCAGATCGCGTACGCGAGGAGCGCGAGCGTCCCGACGACGCCGAGCGCGATCGGGAAGTGGACGATCATCGTGTGGAGTTCCATTCCGTCGAAGAGCATCGGTTCCCTCCGGGGTGCGCCGGGGCGGCGTCAGACGCCGTACGCCCGGCGAAGGATGGCCATCGTATGCGTGACGGGACGGTCGAGACCGTTCGCGATCTGGATGTTGCACGTGCCGCACGACGTGAGGACCGCTTCCGGCGTCTCGTCCCGGATCGCGCGGAAGAGCGGGTCGCCGATCGCGCGCGCGCGGTCGTAGTTCTCCGCGCGCATGCCGTACGTCCCGGCGATGCCGCAGCAGGAGTCCTCGATCGGTCGGACCTCGATGCCGGGCACGAGTCGGAGGAGCCGGACCGGCTCGTCGCCGATCCCCTGCGCCACCGCGTGACAGGCGTTGTGGTAGACGACGCGGAGCTTCACCTCGCGGAAATTCTGGTTCAGCTCGCCCCGCTCGACCAGGGTCCAAAGGTACCGGTGCACGTCGAACGTGTGCTCGGCCACGGCGCGCGCCTCGGGCGTCCCGAGGAGCCGCGGGTAGTCCTCGATCAGCGCGAGCCCGCAGGACGGCGCGCTCGCGACGATCGTGTACCCCGCGGCGACCAGGCGGTGGAGCACGGTCACGTTTCGTTCCGCGTCCGCGCGCACCGCGCCCTCCGCCCCCATGGTCATCAGCGCGATGCCGCAGCAGCGCTGCTCCGGCACCACGACCTCGATTCCATTGGCCTCCAGCACCTTCACGGTCGCGATCGCCTCGCCCTCGGGGTCGTGGAACCGCGCGAAGCAGCCGGCGAAGTACGCGACCTTCCTGGTGATCGCCGCGCGCGACGGCTCGACGGGGCCGAGCCTCGCGCGGCCACCCGGCGCGTGCTCCTTCCAGGGCGGCCGGTGCGCGCGGTCGAGCGCGGCGTCCCCTTCGCCCGCGCGGGCCGTGGCGCCCACCGAGGGACCGGCGCCGCGCACGGCCGGCGCCGGCGCCGCCGGCGCGAGCGGCAGCGCGATGACGCGCCGCGACGCCTCGTCCCCCGTCGGGAACGCGCGCGCGAAGCGCGGCAGGTCGAGGCGGCCCGCGATCCTTCCCACCGACTCCCGGGCGGCGCGCTCGACCGGGTTCCCGATCGCGAGGTTCGCGAGTCCCGGCGCCACGGTCGCGACCTTCGCCACGCGCTCCGACCGTCCGAGGATCCAGTTCCGGAGCGGCATCCCGCGCTTCTCGACGAACGCGCGGCGCGCCGCCATCGCGAGGCTCGGGATGTCCACCTGGCTCGGGCACTCGCTCAGGCAGAGCCTGCAGTTGAAGCACGAGTCCATGACCTCCTTGAACGGCTTCTCCGTCAGGAGGTCGCGCGACAGCTCGCCCCGGATCAGCTCCATCAGGAGCGACGCCTTCGCGCGCGCCGCGTGCGGCTCCTGGAGCGTGGTGCTTCCGACCGGGCAGTAGTCGCGGCACGTGCCGCAGCCGTGGCAGTGCTCGATCATCGCGCGGTAGTCGGGCTCGTCGAAGACCGTGCCGGTCGTCACGAACGTGTTCGTGAACCGGAGCGCGGGCTCCGGGAACGTCGTCTCGCCCGAGATCACCGCGCCCGGGTTCAGGATCCCGGCGGGGTCGAGCGTCCGCTTCACCGCCTCCATCACGGGGTACGCGTCCGGGTACTGGCGCCGGAGGTACGGCGCGCGGAGGATCCCGTCGCCGTGCTCGCCCGTGATCGTGCCGCCGAGGCGCCACGTCAGCTCGAACGCCTCCTCCGCCATCGCCGCCATGCGCGCGGCGAACGTCGCCTCGTGAGGATCGAGGAGCGGCATCACGTGCACGTTCCCGTTCCCGGCGTGGCCGAAGATCACGTACCGGCAGCCCTGCCGCTCGAAGATCGCGCGCAGCCCGTCGATGTACTCGCCGAGGTTCTCGGCCGGCACGGCGGTGTCGTCGATGAAGTTCATCGGCTTCTCGACCGGTTCCGCGCGGTAGACGAGCGGAAGCGCCGCCCGCCGCACCGCCCAGAGCGTCGCCCGCTCCTCGGCGGTGCGCGCCGCGCGGTAGTCGAGCACGGTGCTCCGATGGGACGCGACCCACTCCTCGATGGACGAGAGGCCGCTCCGCGCCTCCTCGTCGCTCTCACCCTCGAACTCGACGAGCACGCCCGCCTCGAACCGGTCGGGAATCAGATCGCGGAGGTCGGGTCGGTCGCGGCGCACGAACGCGAGGAACGTGTGATCCATCGCCTCGATCGCCGACGCGCCCTCACGGCGCGCCTCGAGGACCGCCTCGGTGGCGTCGTGCCAGGAGGCGAAGTAGAGGAGCGCGACGGCGTTCGCGCGCGGCTTCGGCACGAGGCGCATCGTGACCTCCGTCACGACGCCGAGCGTCCCCTCCGACCCGCAGAGGAGCCGGAGCGGATCGAACCGCGGCGCGATCGAGGAGACCGCGTCGCCGCCGCTCCACGCGCCCCAGAGGTCGTAGCCGCTCGAGTTCTTGTTCGACCGCGGCCGCTCGGGGAGGAACGCCGGCGCGCCCGTGCGGAGGATTTCGGTCAGGTCCGCTTCGAGCCGGGCCCACGTCGGGCGCCCGTCGGGCGCGCCCTCGACCGCCCGCGGGCCTCCCTCCCCCAGCGCCACGACGGTCCCGTCGTGGAGCGCCACGGTCAGCGCCAGCAGGTGGTCCTTCGTCGAGCCGTGGCGGAGCGTGTGCGCGCCCGCCGCGTTCGTGCCGACGTTCCCGCCGATCGTGCAGAAGTCGCCGCTCGAGGGATCGGGGCCGAGCCTGAGCCCCGTCGGCGCGACGGCGCGCTGCGCGCGCGTGTGGATCGCGCCCGGCTCCATCCGGACGCGCCGGCCGCCGGCGTCGATCTCGACGATGCGGTTCATCCGGGAGGAGAAGTCGAGGATGATGCCGGGGCCGACCGCCGCGCCCGCGAGGCTCGAGCCGCCGCCCCGCGGCGTGACCGGGATCCCGTGTGCGCCGGCGTACGCGAGCACGGTCGCGACGTCCCCCGCGTCCCGCGGAGCGACGACGGCGAGCGGCTTCTTCCGGAAGATGCAGGCGGCGGTGGAGAAGAGGGCGAGCGTGACGGGATCGACGCGGACCTCCCCCCGGATCACCGGGGAGAGGTCACGCTCGATCGAGAGTTGCCGCGGGTCCATGGCCATCCCGCGCGCGGGTACGGCTCAGGCGCGCTCGAGGAAGAATCGGTCGTAGAGAAGGGCCGCCGCCGCGCCGCCGATCAGGGGGCCGATCCAGTAGACCCAGTGGTCCTGCCAATAGCCGGCGAGGAGCGACGGGCCGAAGGCGCGCGCCGGGTTGAACGAGCCGCCCGTCAGTCCCCCTCCGAAGAGGATGTTCGCGGTGATCGTGAGCCCGATCGCGAGGCCGGCGAATCCCTTCGGCGCGCGC
>JBLMXB010000052.1:0-22264 GCA_050257555.1 Hyphomicrobiales bacterium
CTCTGGGGGATCTCGTACTTCCTCCAGCCGAAGCATCCGCTCACGCTCGACATGCTCAACTTCGCGATGCTCGGCCTGGCGGTGCTCCTCCATCCGTCGGCGGCGTCGCTGGTGCGCGCCGCCGAGGAAGGCGGGCGGCTCGTCTTCGGCATCATCCTCCAGTTCCCGCTCTACGCCGGGATCTACGGCGTCATCAAGGGGACCGGGCTCGCGACCGCGCTGGCGAACGCCTTCTCCTCGCACGCGACGGCGGCCACGTATCCCGCGATCGTCCTCTGGTACTCGGCGATCGTGAACTATTTCGTCCCGTCGGGCGGCTCGAAGTGGGCGGTGGAGGCGCCGTACATCCTGGGCGCGGGCGCCACGCTCGGCGTCCCGGCGGCGAAGACGGTGATCGCGTACGCGTGGGGCGACATGATGACGAACATCATCCAGCCGTTCTGGGCCATCCCGCTCCTCGCGACGGCGCGCCTCGACTTCCGGGAGATCCTCCGCTTCTGCGTGATCCTCTTCCTCGTCTACGTGCCGGTCGTGTCGCTCGCCTTCCTCCTCTTCCCGCGGTAGAATCGCGGCCGTGACCGCGCGCTTTCGCGCGGCGCCGACGCCCATGACCGAGCCCCCGCTCACCGCCACCGCCGCCGCCCCCGGCGTCTCGCTCGACGACGACCAGCGCGCCGCCGTCGAGCACACGGACGGCCCGCTCCTGATCGTCGCCGGAGCGGGCACGGGGAAGACCACCGTCATCGCGCGGCGGATCGCGCACCTGATCGCCACGAAGCGCGCGCGCCCCTCCGAGATCCTCGCGCTCGCGTTCAACGACAAGGCCGCCGCCGAGATGCAGGAGCGCGTCGACCTCCTCGTCCCGTACGGCTACGCCGACGTCTCGATCCAGACGTTCCACGCGTTCGGCGAGGAGGTGCTCTCGAGCCACGGGCTCGAGATCGGGATCGCGCCCGGGTTCACGGTGCTCGACAAGACGGCGCAGGCCCTGTTCGTGGCCGAGCGGCTCGAGGAGCTGGGCCTGCGGCGCTACATGCCGCTCTCGGATCCCACGCGGTACGTCTCGGAGCTGGCCGACTTCTGGAACCGCGCGAAGGACGAGCCGCGGTGGCCCGAGGACGTGCGCCGGGCGGCCGAGGAGGCCGCCGCCGAGGCCGAAGGGGCGGCGCTCGCGGGCGGCGGCGACGAAGCGGCGGTCGCCGCGCTCGCGGACCGCGCGGAGCGCCTGCACGAGCTGGCGCAGGCGTACGAGCGGTACGACGCGGCGCTCTGGCGCGCCGGGTTCGTCGACTTCGGCGACCTGCTCGCGCTGACGCTCCGCCTCTTCGAGCGGAGCCCCGCCGCGCTCGCGCGGCTCCAAGATCGGTACCGCTACGTCCTCGTGGACGAGTTCCAGGACACGAACCCCGTGCAGTTCGCGATCGTGCGCCGCCTGGTCGAGCGGCACCGGAACCTGGTGGTCGTGGGCGACGACGACCAGAGCATCTACCGCTTCCGCGGAGCGCACCTGAAGAACATCCTCGAGTTCCGCGAGCACTACCCGGACACGAAGGAGATCGTGCTCCGGCGGAACTACCGGAGCACGCGACAGATCCTCGCGGTCTCCCGCCGGCTGATCGTGCAGAACCAGGAGCGGCTCGAGGTGCGCTACGGCATCTCGAAGGAGCTTCGGACCGAGACGGTCGGCGTGGATCCGATCTGGAAGGAGTTCGAGACCGAGGCGGACGAGGCGGCGTGGGTGGCCGACCGGATCGCGGCCGACGTGCGCGGGGGGCGCCGGAAGCCGCGCGACTTCGCGATCCTGGTGCGGAACAACAAGCACGCCGAGCCCTTCCTCCGCGCGCTCGACGAGCGGGGCCTCGTCTACTACTTCTCCGGGAGCCGCGGCCTCTTCCAGCGGCCGGAGATCAAGGAGCTGGTCGCGCTCCTCCAGTCGCTGTACCAGGACTCGCGCCCCGAGACGCTCTACCTCCTCGCGTCGGAGGCGTACGGCGTCCCCGAGGACGACCTGGCCAAGCTCGTCCACGGGCTCGCGCGCGATCCCGCGCCGTTCCGCGCGCTCCTCCGGCGCGCGGCGGCCGGACGGGACGGGCTCGGCGTCTCCGAGGAGGGGCAGGACCGGCTCCGCGCGCTCCTCGACGACGTGGACGCGCTCCAGACGTTCGCGCGCGGGCGGCGGACCGGCGAGGTGCTCTACCACTACCTCGAGCGGCGCGGCACGCTCAAGGATTTGATGGCCGCGAAACGCTTCGACGACGAGGTGCGCGCGCGGAACATCGTGAAGTTCTTCGCGCTGATCCGCTCGTTCGAGAAGGTGGCGCTCGCCGACCGCGTGCCGCTCTTCCTCCGCCACTTCGAGGCGATCCGAGCGTTCGGGGAGGATCCCTCGGTGGCCGAGCTGGACGAGACGTCGGACGTCGTGCAGGTGATGACGATCCACCGGGCGAAGGGGCTCGAGTTCCCGGTCGTCTTCCTGGTGCAGATGGCGGCGCGGCGTTTCCCGACGGCGAACCGGGCCACCGGCATCGAGCTGCCGCGCGAGGCGCGCGAGGAGGATCCGTCCGCCGCGCACAAGGAGGAGGAGCGCCGTCTCTGCTACGTCGCGTTCACCCGCGCGCGCGAGGAGCTGATCACCACGTACGCGCGCGACTACGGCGGAAAGCAGAAGCGGAATCCGAGCCAGTTCCTCGCGGAGGCGTTCGACCTGGGGAAGACGCCGCCCGCGCGGACGCGCCGCCGGGTCATCGACGAGATCGCCGATCAGAGGACACCGGCGACCGTACCCCCCGAGCACGAGCGCCCCGCCGCGCGGGAGCCGATCCTCCTCTCCTACCAGCGGCTCCAGGACTACGAGACCTGCCCGCTCAAATACCGGCTCCTCCACGCGCTCGCCGTGGACCCGATCCTCACCGTGGATCACCGCGTGAACTTCGGGAACGCCGTGCATCAGGCGGTGGCGTTCGCGAACCGGCGCCGCCTCGAGGGCGACGCGCCGACGATGGAGCAGCTGATCGACGTCTTCCGGTCGGTCTGGCGGAGCGAGGGGTATCGGAACGAGGAGCACGAGCGCCAGCGCTTCGCGCAGGGCGTCGAGGCACTCCGGGGATTCCACGCGCGGGAGATCGCGGACGGCCCGCCGCCGTCCGCCGCGGAGCGGCACTTCCGGGTGAAGCTCGAGGACGTGGTGGTCACGGGGAGCATGGACCGCGTGGACGAGGGTCCCGATCGGGTCACGCTCGTCGACTACAAGACGACCGAGACCGACGAGGAGGAGCGCGCGGACGAGGAGGCCCGGAAGAGCCTCCAGCTCTCGGTCTATGTGCTCGCGTACCGCGAGCTGACCGGAAGGCTCCCCGACCGGCTGGAGCTACGCTACGTGCTCACGGGTCTCACCGGGGCGTCGGACTGCGGCGAGGAGCGGGTGGAGAAGGCGAAGGGGAAGATCGGGGAGATCGCCGCGGCGATCCGGGCGGGCGCGTTCGACGCCCACCCGGAAGTCCGCCGCTGCTCGATCTGCGCGTGCCGGCCGATCTGTCGCGAATCGGCCGTGTGAGGCGGGGTCGGATCCGGCTCCGCCGGACCCGGCGAGGCTAGACCAGCACCTTCTCCAGCGCGTTCGTGATCTCCTGCTTCGGAACCGCGCCGACGATCCGCTCGGCCACCTCGCCGTTCTTGAAGATGTAGAGGCTCGGGATGCTCCGGATCAGGAGCTGCGTGGCGATCCGCTGGTTCTCGTCCACGTCCACCTTCGCCACTTTCACGCGGCCGGCGTACTGCTTCGCGACTTCCTCGACCACCGGGGCCACCATGCGGCACGGCCCGCACCATTCGGCCCAGAAGTCCACGAGCACCGGGATATTCGACTTCAGCACTTCGGCGTCGAACGTGCTGTCGGTGACCTGCTTGATGGATTCGGACATGGACGACCTGCTCCTTCGAAGTTGTGTATTCGGTTGGGGTTAGCTAATTCGACCTCGCTCCCGTAACACGGTAATCCTTTAGACGTTCTCGATCAAGGCGAGATTCCGGGGGTCGCGTTGACACCCCCCGGACCCTCCCGTAGACTTTGCCGCCCGGGCCCGAATCGACGGCCCGTCCTGCCTCCACCCGGGAGCCTCTTTGAGCCAGGAACTCGGCCTCACGAACGCGTCGATCCAGGTCACGAGCCTCGAGAAGACCTTCCAGGACCGAAAGAAGGGACCCATCCGGGCCGTTCGCGGCATCTCCTTCGAGTGCCCGCCGGGAAAGGTCTTCGGACTCCTCGGCCGAAACGGCGCCGGCAAGACGACCACGCTCCGGATGCTCGCGACGATCCTCGTTCCCACCGGGGGAACGGCCACCGTCGCCGGGTACGACATCGTCGAGAAGCCGGCCGAGGTCCGCCGGCGGATCGGCTACCTCTCCGGCGACACGAAGCTCTACGACCGGCTCACGGGGCGCGAGCTCTTGGGCTACTTCGGGATTCTCTGCGGGATGGAGACGGGGGCGATCGGCGCCCGCATCGAGGAGCTGGCGGGACCGTTCGAGCTGCGCGAGCTCCTCGACCGCCGGGTGGGGAAGATGTCCACCGGGATGAAGCAGCGGCTCTCGATCGCGCGGGTCGTCTTCCACGACCCCCAGGTCCTGATCTTCGACGAGCCGACCTCCGGGCTCGACGTGATCGGCGCGCACGCCGTCCTCGCGCTGATCCGCGACCTCAAGGCCAAGGGACGGACGGTCATCTTCTCGACGCACATCATGAGCGAGGCGGAACGGATCTGCGACGAGATCGCGATCATCGAGTCGGGCGAGATCGTGGCCCGCGGCAGCGTGGCCCAGATCCGCGAGCGCGCGAAGCAGGAGACGCTGGAGGACGCCTTCGTGGCGCTGGTGAAGGAGCGCGACGGTGACCGGTAGGACGATCGCGGTCTATCGGAAGGAGATCCTCGACACGCTCCGGGACGGCCGCTCCATCTTCGCGATCTTCGTCTTCCCGTTCGTCCTCTACCCCGCGATGCTCGGGTTCATGTCGTGGATCCAGAGCCGGAACAACGCGGAGGAGCAGACGCTCGCCGTCCGGGTCGGGATCGTCGGCGCGGCGCAGATCCCCGGCGTGGCCGACACGCTCGCGGCGCAGCCCGGCGTGACGGTCGTGCCGCTCGGCGCGGCGCCCGCGTCGCTCGAGGCGGCCGGCGTCGACGCCGCGCTCGTGATCCCCGACGGCATCGAGGCCACGATCGCCCGCGGCGACAGCGCGAAGGTCGAGCTGATCTACAAGGAGGCCGACCACGTCTCGAGCGCCGCCTCGGAGCGCGTGGGGCCGGCGCTCGATGAGGCGCGGCGCGCCCTGACCGTGGCCTGGGCGAACGCCCTCGGCGCGAAGGCCGACGAGGCCCCGGCGTTCTCGGTGGATCGGAAGGACATCTCCTCGAAGTCGGAGATGGGGCGCTTCTTCGCGGCGCTCCTGATCCCGTACCTCCTCGTCTTCATGATCGCGGCGGGCTCGATGCACACCGCGGTCGACGCCACGACCGGCGAGAAGGAGCGGAGCACGCTCGAGACGATCCTCGCGACGTCGGCCTCCCGCGGCGACTTCATCGTGGGGAAGACGATGGCGGTGCTGACGGCGTCCTTGACCGGCGCGATCACCGGCATCACCGGCCTCTGGCTCACGTTCAACGTCGTGGCGCGGATCGTGCCGGGGATGGAGTCGAGCTCGATGCAGCTCACGATCGGGCCCGACAAGGCGCTCCTCCTCTTCCTCACGATCCTGCCGACGGCCGTCTTCTTCAGCGCCACGCTCGTCGCCATCGGCTGCTTCGCGCGGAGCATGCGCGAGGGGCAGACGTACGCGACGTACGTCTACATGGCGGCGATCTTCCTCGGCCTCGGGAGCTTCGGGCAGCAGACCCCGCCCCTGAGCCGGTTCTTCATCCCGATCCTGAACACGGCGCTCCTGCAGCGGGAGATCCTGACCGACACGGTCGTCTCGCTCCACGCGCTGACCGCGCTCGGCACGAGCATCGTCGCCGCCGCGGTCATGATCGTGATCGCCGTGCGCCTCTTCTCCAACGAGAGCGTCCTCTTCCGCACGTGATCGAGCGATCCGGCGGCGGGGGCGTCCGGAGGGACCGACGTGAGACGTGACCTCGACGCGCTCCTGCGCGCGCGCGGCCTCGCGGCCGCCGTCGTCGTGAAGGGCGAGCTGCCCAACGCGACGTTCCGCTACCTGCTCGGGCCCCCGGCGGCCGACATGACGACCGCCATCGTGATCTGGAGGCCGGGCGAGAAGCCGTTCCTCGTGCACGCGAGCATGGAGCGGGACGCCGCGGCCCGGACCGGGTTCGAACGCGCCGACTACGGCGCGCTCGAGTACCGGAAGATCCTCGAGCGGGAGGGAAATCCGGAAGCGGCGATGGCGCGGCTCCTCGAGCGGCTCTTCGACCGGCTCGGGATCTCCGGCCGAATTCTCATGACGGGCGTTCTCGACCTCGCCAGCTCCTATCCGATGATGAACCTGCTCCGGGAGTATCGCCCCTCGATCGAATTCGCGCGGGACGAGGACCCCGGCCTCTTCGCGCTCGCCCGGCTGAGCAAGGACGCGGACGAGATCGAGGCGATCCGCGCCGCCGGGCGCGCCTGCGCGCGTGCGTACGAGCGCGTCCGGGCCACGATCGCCGGCGGACGGATTCGCGGCGGGGAGCTCGGGGACGCGGAGGGCCCCATCACGATCGGGCGGCTGCGCCGCGGGATCCGCCGCGTCTTCTTCGAGGCCGGCCTCGAGGAGCCGCACGGGAACATCGTGGCGATGGGACGCGACGCGGCGGTGCCCCACAATTCCGGCAACGACGAAGAGGTCGTCGTCGAGGGGAAGGCGATCACCATCGATCTCTATCCGGTGCAGGCGGGCGGGGGCTACTATTTCGACGTGACACGCACGATCTGCGCCGGGCGCGCCCCGGCCGAGCTGAAGGAGATCCACGGCATCGTCCGCGAAGCGCTCGACCTCTCGATCGGCTCGCTCCACGTCGGCGCGCCGGCCCGGTCGTACCAGGAGAAGGTCTGCGACCTGTTCGAGGCGCGCGGGCACCGCACGATCCGCCAGGATCCGTGCCTCGAGGAGGGGTACGTGCACGGGCTCGGCCACGGCATCGGGCTCGAAGTGCACGAGCGCCCGTACCTGGGCGGGTCGGCGACCAACAAGGACCGCATCGAGCCGGGCTCGGTCTTCACGATCGAGCCGGGCCTCTACTATCCATCGCGCGGCATCGGCGTCCGTCTCGAGGACGTCGTCCTGGTCCATCCGGACGGCCGCGTGGAGAACCTGACCGACGTTCCGTACGAGCTCGAGATCGCGCCCGCGTAGCGCGGGCCCCACGCCCCACGCGATTCCGAACCGCCTCCCCGAGCGGCCCCGGGACGGCCTGCCCCATGCCGGGGGCGAGCGGGCCGTGCTGGCCGGCCGCCCGGGCCGCGCCGCGCGCGCCGGCGAGGAGCTGACCGAGCTCCGCCTCCTCGCGGAGACCGCCGGCGCCCGGGTCGTCGGCGAGGTGATCCAGCGCCGGAGCCCGATCCGCGCCTCGACGTTCCTCAGCAAGGGGAAGATGGACGAGGTGCGCGAGACCGCGCTCGAGCAGGAGGCGACCGTCCTCCTCGTGGACGAGGACCTGAGCCCGGCGCAGGCGCGGAACCTCGAGGAGGAGCTGAAGCTCAAGGTCGTCGACCGGAGCGGGCTCATCCTCGACATCTTCGCCCGCCGCGCGCGGACGCGCGAGGCGCGGCTCCAGGTGGAGCTGGCGCAGCTCGAGTACCTCCTCCCCCGGCTGACCCGGATGTGGAGCCACCTCTCGCGCCTCGGCGGCGGCATCGGGACGCGCGGCCCGGGCGAGACGCAGCTCGAGGTCGACCGCCGGCGCGTGCGCGAGCGGATCGCGAAGCTGAAGCGGGAGCTGGGCGGCGTCGTGCGCGAGCGCCGCGTGCAGCGCCGCGGGCGCCGCGACTGCTACAAGGTCTCGCTCGTCGGCTACACGAACGCGGGGAAGTCGACGCTCTTCAACGCGCTCACGCGCGCCTCGGTCTACGTCGAGGACCAGCTCTTCGCCACGCTCGACCCCACGACGCGCGTCTTCGCCGCCGAGGGGAAGACGCGCGCGCTCGTGACCGACACGGTCGGGTTCATCCGAAAGCTACCGCCGCACCTGGTCGCGTCGTTCCGCGCGACGCTCGAGGAGGTCGGCGAGGCGGACCTCCTGCTCCACGTCGTGGACGCGACCGAACCCGATCCCGAAGCGCACATCGCGGCGGTCGATTCCGTGCTCGAGTCGATCGGCGCGCACGAGCGGCCGCGCTTCCTGGTCTTCAACAAGGTGGACGCGCTCGCGGACGAGGAGTCGCTGTACGGGCTCCGCGCCCGGTACCCGGGCGCCGTCTTCGTCTCCGCGCGCACCAGGGACGGCCTCCCCGCGCTCCGCGAGGAGACGATGCGGCGGCTCCGCGAGGCGGGCGCTCCTTCGCCCGGCGGCCGCGAGGGCCGCGGCGGCACCGAAGGCCGCGAGGGCCGCGAGCCGTGACGCTCGTCGAGCGGATCCAGGAGGCGCTCCGCGAGGACGGGCTCGCCGGGTGGCTCCTCTTCGACTTCCACGGCTCGAACCCGATCGCGCGCTCGGTGCTCGGCATGGCCAAGGCGCCGAACGCCGCCAAGACGACCCGTCGCTGGTTCTATCTCGTGCCGGCCCGCGGCGCGCCGCGGAAGCTCGTGCACGGCATCGAGCCGCACGTGCTCGATCATCTCCCCGGAGTCCCGTCGACGTACACGACGTGGCGCGACCTCGAGGCGGGGCTCGGAGCGATGGTCGGCGGGCTCGTGACGGAGCACGGCACGTCCGGCGGGTGGGCGCCGGCGCTCGCGATGGAGTACTCGCCGTCGGCGCTCCTCCCGTACGTCTCGAAGGTGGACGCGGGGACCGTCGAGCTGGTGCGTGCCGCCGGCGCGCAGGTCGTCACGTCGGCCGACCTCGCGCAGCGGTTCGACGGCGTCCTCGGCCCCGACGCGCGGCGCGATCACGTCCGGACCGGGCGGATCCTCCACGGGATCCTCGGCGCCGCGTTCGCCCACGTGCGGGAGCGCGTCCTCGCGGCCCGCTCCGGCTCCGGCGGTTCCGGGCCGACCGAGGTCTCGGTGCAGCGGTTCCTGCGCGACGCGCTCGCCGCGGAGGGCCTCGTCTCCTCCGACCCGCCCGCGGTGGCGGTGAACGAGCACGCGGGCGACCCCCACTACTCGACCGACCCCGCGTCGGACCGGCCGATCCGGGACGGCGATCTGCTCCTGATCGATCTGTGGGCGAAGCGGAGCGAGCCCGGCGCCGTCTACGCGGACTACACGCAGGTGGCGCACGTCGGGACGGCGGTCCCCGAGCGGCGGCGGGAGGTGTTCGAGGCGGCGCGGGACGCGCGCGACGCGGCGATCGCCCTCGTGCGCGCGGCCTTCGCGTCGGGTCGCCCGGTGCGCGGCTGCGACGTGGACGACGCGGCGCGCGCCGTGATCCGGGAGCGAGGGTTCGGCGACCGCTTCGTCCACCGCCTCGGACACTCGATCGGCGAGGAGGTGCACGCGAACGGCGTCCACCTCGACAACCTGGAGACGCGCGACGAGCGGCGGCTCCTCGATGGCACGCTCGTCTCGGTCGAGCCGGGGATCTACCTCGAGGACTTCGGCATCCGCACCGAGATCGACCTCCTGATCGACGGCGGCGAGGTCGTGGTCACGACCGAGCCGGTCCAGCGGGAGCTTCCCGCGCTCCTCGCGTGAGACGCGCGGCGGCCGACGCGGTGCGCGGATCGGAGCCCGTTCCGTGATCCCGCCCCTCCGCGAGATCGTCTTCCGCACGTCGCGCGCCGGAGGGCCGGGCGGACAGAACGTGAACAAGGTGGAGACGCGCGTCGAGGCGATCTGGAACGCCGACGCGTCGAGCGCGATCGGGCCCGCCGAGCGGGCGCGCCTCCGGGCGAGGCTCGGGCGCCGCTATCACGCCGACGGGACGATCCGGGTCGTGAGCCAGGCCGAGCGCACGCAAGGGCGGAACCGGGACGTCGCGGTCGCCCGCCTGCGGGCGCTCGTCGCCGCGGGGCTCGCGCGGCGGAAACGGCGCACGGCCACGAAGCCGACCGCCGCCTCCCGCGAGGAGCGGATCCGGGCGAAGAAACGCCGCGGAGAGACGAAGCGGGGCCGGACCTCGGGACGCCGCCCCGGACCGGACGATGGATAGAACCACAACACTATATTGTACATATAGTTAACCGCTGCGCTCACCCCTCGATTTCCCTCCCGCCGCCCCGCATCCCCTCTCAAGAAGCGACGTCCCGGCACCGATAGATACCGAAGCGGTCGCGCCGGACTCCGGTCGTCGCGGAGTCGGCCACGTCACCTCTTCGGCGCCGAGCCCGTGCGCTCGCGCCGGCAGGAGAGCCGGTAGCCATGACGCCTACGTTTCGTGGAGGGGGCGCGCGGATGACCATCCTCGCCGCCCTGGCCGTCGTCGGTCTCGCCATCGCCATTCCCGTCGCGCTGCGACACGCCCCGCCCCCCGCGCCCGCGCCCAACGCCGGCCCGAGCACCGGCTCGGACGAGGGCGGCGCCTCGGGGCCGACCGTCTTCCGCTTCTACCAGGAGGATCCGGGGACGATCGATCCGGCGCTCGCGTCGGACTCGTACTCGTCCGCCGTCGTGGCGCAGATCTACAGCCCGCTGGTCGGGCTCACGTCCGATCTCGAGCCGACGCCGCAGGTGGCCGAGAGCTGGACGATCTCGCACGACGGGCTCCGGTACGTCTTCCACATCCGTCCCGGCGTCCGGTTCCACAACGGCCGCGAGGTGACCGCGGACGACTTCGTCTATTCGCTGACGCGCGTGTTCCGCGAGCCGTACCGCTCCCAGGGGCTCGCCGCCGGCTACCTCGACGCGATCCAGGGCGCGCGCGCCTACATCGAGGGGAAGGCGGACCGCGTGAGCGGCATTCGCGCCCTCTCCCGGTACATGCTCGAGATCCGCCTCGAGCGCCCGTACAGCGCGCTCCTCTCGGCGCTCGCGCTCGACCAGACGTCGGCCGTGCCGCGGGAGATGATCGAGAAGGACGGCCCCCAGGCGCTGGACACGCACCCGGTCGGGACCGGTCCGTTCCGGTTCGTGCGCCGGGAGGGGCATCAGGCGGTCGTGCTCGCCGCGAATCCCGACTACTTCATGGGCCGTCCGGCGATCGACACGCTGATCTTCTATTCGCCGAACGGCGACGTGACGACGATGGGCGCCGAGGCGCTCCTCGAGGGACGCGCCACGCTGAGTCTCCTCCCGAGCGGACGGATCGAGGAGTTCCGCGCCCGGCCCGGCATCGCCGTGCTCAAGTGGAACGACCTGAGCCTCTCGTTCATCGGCATGAACGCGGCGAAGCCGCCGCTGAACGACGTCCGCGTGCGGAAGGCGATCGCGCTCGCCATGGACCGCCAGGGGATGCTGAACCAGCGCCCCGAGGGAAAGTCCCTCGCGACCGGCATCCTGCCGCCCGGACTCCCGGGCTACGAGCCGTCGCAGAAGACGTACGTGCGGGACGTGAACGCGGCCCGGAAGCTGCTCGCCGAGGCGGGGTACACGCCGGAGCATCCGCTGCCCGGGCTGACCCTGGTACAGTCGATCGGGAGCAAGGACACCCGCGCGGTCGATTCGACGCTGGTCGCCTCGCTCGCGGAGGCGGGCATCCGCGTGACGATCCGCCCTGCGTCGTGGACCGTGCTCGACAGCCTCATCACGAACCGCAAGGCCGAGCTGTTCGGTCTCGGATGGGTCGCCGACATCCCCGATCCCGACACGTTCCTCCGCGCCCTCTTCTACTCCACGAGCTCGACCAACTACTTCGACTTCCACGACCGGACCGTCGACTCGCTGCTCGACCAGGCCCGCGCCACGACGAACCCCGACGTGCGCATGGAGGCGTACCACCAGGCGGAGGACCGGATCCTCCGGGAGGCGCCGTTCGTCCCGCTGACGAACACGGCGAGCTTCATCGGCATCCGCGACGACGTCGTCGGCCTGCAGATGAACCCGCTCGGACTCTCGACCCTCGCGATCGAGAAGCTCCATTTCGCGCACACCGAACCGGGCGACGATGGACGACGCGCCACTCGCTGACGGCCCGCGGCCCCTGCGCGCCGGGCTCCAGGCGCGGATCTTCATCACGTTCGGCGTCATCGTCGTCGGCCTGGTGGCGGCGGCCGTCACGTTCTTCGTGCGCTCCGAGAGCGACTCGCTCCTCCGCGAATCCCGGAAGCGCGGCCTGGCGATCGCCCGCAGCATCGCCTGGCTCTCCACGCCCTCGCTCCTCTCCTACAACTACATCGCGCTGAACCAGGCCGCGAACCGCTCCCAGGCCGGGGGCGAGATCGCGTACGTGGTGATCTACGACAAGGAAGGGCAGATCGCGGCCGACAGCCGCTTCCGGAACTCGTTCGGCCAGCCCCCGCGCGACGCCGCCGACTACGAGGCGCAGTCCGTGCGCGAGGAGCAATGGAAGTTCATCGCCCCGACGCGGCCGGGGCGGCCCCGGGTCCTCGAGGTGACGCTCCCGGTCTTCGTCGACGGGTACCAGGTGAAGTGGGGCACGGTACGCGTCGGGCTCTCGCTCGAGAACGTGGACCGGGAGATCGCCGCCCTCACGCAGAACCTGATCATCGCGGGCATCCTGGCCGCGATGCTCTGCCTCTTCGCGGCCCGCGCGGCCGCCGGGAGCATCACGCGCCCGATCGCGCGTCTCGTCTCCGCGACCCGGGCCATCGCGAAGGGCGACTACTCGCAGCGCGTGAACCTCAAGACCGGGGACGAGCTCGAAACGCTCGCCTGGCACTTCGACCGCATGGCGGACGAGGTCGAGCGGCAGCAGGCCGAGATCCTCGCGAGCCGCGAGAACCTCGAGCGGCTGAATCAGACGCTCGAGGCCGCCGTGGACGCCCGGACGCACGCGCTCGTCGAATCCGAAGCGAAGTACCGCGTGCTCTTCGAATCCTCGCCGCAGGGGCTCCTGATCGCCCAATCGGGCCGCGCCGTGTTCGTGAACCCCGCCATGGAGCGGATCGCGGGCCGGAAGGCGACCCAGCTGCTCGACCACGAGCTCGACCCGGTCTCGCTCTTCACGGAAGAGGCGCAGGACGGCGTCCGCATGGCGATCGCGTTCCCCGAGCAGCACACGGCGCAGATCACGACGGAGATCATCCGGAACACCGGCGAGCACGTGCCGGTCGAGCTGCAGACCGCGCCTCTCGTCTTCCAGAACGAGCCCGCCACGATGGTGCTGATCTCGGACGTCTCGAAGCTCCGCGACCTCCAGGATCGCCTCGTCCGCGGGGAGAAGCTCCGCGCCCTCGGCGAGCTGGCCGCGGGCGTCGCGCACGACTTCAACAACAACCTCGGCATCATCCTCGGCCGCACGCAGCTCCTCCTGATGCGGGCGACCGACCCGGACGTCACGTCGGGCCTCAACGTGATCCGCCAGGCCGCCATGGACGGCGGGGAGGCGGTGCGGCGGATCCAGCAGTTCAGCCGCGTCCGCGAGGACCAGGCCCAGGAGCCGCTCGACCTGCCGCAGATCGCGGCCGACGTCGTCGAGATCACCCGGGGCAAGTGGAAGAACGAGGCGGAGCGGCGCGGCGTCAAGGTCGCCGTGAACGTCGAGGCGATCGAGCCGCGACCGATCCTCGGCTCCCGCGCGGAGATCCGGGAAGCCCTCACGAACCTGATCTTCAACGCGGTCGACGCGCTCCCGCAGGGGGGCGCGATCACGATCCGCTGCGGGTCGAGCGACGGGAACGCCGTGGTCGAGGTGGTGGACGACGGGGTCGGGATGACCGACGAGGTGAGGGCGCGGGTGTTCGAGCCGTTCTACACGACGAAGGGGCTCTCGGGCACCGGGCTCGGTCTCTCGATGGTCTACGGCATCGTGTCGCGCCATCGCGGGACCGTGGAGGTCCTCACGGCGCCCGGCGCGGGCACGACCGTGCGCATGACGTTCCCGGCCACCGACCAGACCGGATGTCCGGAGGCGCCGCAGGCGCCGCAGCAGGCCGCGTTCCAAGCGCGCCTCCTGGTCGTGGACGACGAGCCGGAGATCCTGAACGTGCTGTGCGAGGCGCTGACCGCGCTGGGGCACCGGGTCACGACCGCGTCCTGCGGCGCCGACGGCGTGGCGCGATTCCGGGAGGGGACGTTCGACGCGGTGCTGACCGATCTCGGCATGGCCGACGTGAGCGGCTGGGAGGTGGCGCGGACCGTGCGGCTCGAGGGCTCGCCGCGGATCGTCCTCGGGCTCGTCACGGGGTGGGGCGCGACGATCAGCGAGGAGATGGTGGCCTCGCACGGCGTCGACTTCGTGATGAGCAAGCCGTTCGACGTCGCGCGGCTGATCGCGAACCTGGAGCAGGCGTTCGAGGCGCGGAGCGCTACTCCGGAGCGATCCGCTTCACCCAACGGACATCGCCTGACTTGAGCCGCCGCTGGCGATACCCCATCGCCTCGAGGAAGCGCTCCCCGTCGTCGTAGCCCTCCGGTACGTCCGCCGCGATCGTGGGCACGCCGAATTCCTCCCCGAGGAACGACTCCACGAGCTCGAGGGCCGCGCGCCCGTATCCCTTGCCGCGCTCCGCCTGCGCGAGGAGGAGCCCGCGCAGGGTCGCCGGCACGTCGTCCGATCCCACCTCCACCTCGATCGTTCCGATCAGCGCCTTCGTGTCGGTGCGCCGCACCGCGAAGTAGAAGCGGTTCTCGTCCGCGATCGCCTCCTCGTACATCATCTCGACGTTCTCGGGATCGAAGTCGCTGCTCCCGGTCATCGCCTCGAAGTAGTCGGGGGCGTCGAGGTAGACCTTCCAGATCGCGGGCAAATGCTCCGAGCCGGGCACCTCGAGGTAGACGCGGGGGCCGTCGATTCGGGTCGTGGTGGATCCGCTCATCGCAGGAGAACCGCCTTTTGGACGCGCGTCCGGCTCCCGGAGCGCAGCTCGAAGAGATAGAGGCCCGACCCGACCGGGCGTCCCCGGTCGTCGGTGCCGTCCCACGTGTACGTGGCGTCCGACGGCGTTCCCTGCCCCCGGGCCAGCGTGCGGACCAGCGTGCCGTCCGCCCGGTAGACGCGTAGCACAAACGTGCCGTTCCGGTCCAGCGTGACCGGGATGGTCGCCCGGGGGTTGAAGGGATTCGGCCGCACGCGCCCGAGCGTGAGCACGCGCGGGGCCGCCGGAGGCGAGCCGGACGGGACCGTGACGGCGATCGGGCCCGCCTCCGAGGAAGGCTCGCCCGTGCGGGACGCGACGAGCCAGTAGCGGTAGTGCCCGCCCGGCACGACGTCGCGATCGACCGTCGTGCCGTCGCCGAGCGCGCCGCCGATCGTCGCGATGCGGACCCGCGGGCCGGACTCGAACGCGCGATCGATCCCGACCGTGACGTCCCGATCGAGCGAGACCGTCCAGTCGAGCGTGACCGTGGGATCGGGCCCGACGCTCGGGACGGCCTCGAAGCGCGACACCTCGATGGCCGTGGTGGCGCAGACGGCGTCGCCGGTCACCGTCACGTCGTCGATCCACCACCCGAGCCCGCCGTTCGGCGGCGTGGAACGGAATCGGAACGCGATCTGGACCACGCCCGTGTAGCCGGTGAGCGGGACGACCGCCTGCGTGAACGACGTCTGCGTTCCGCTCCATCGGTCGCCGGTGTTGTACCCGCCGACCGGCGTGAGCGGCGTCCACGTGGCGCCCGACGTCGTGCTGATCTCGACGGTGAGGCCGTCGAATCCGAACTCCGAGTCGTACCGCTGCCAGAACCAGAGCGTGTCGGCCGGACCCTCGAGGCGGATCGGCTGGCTCACGAGGCGGGCGTCCTCCGACGGGGCGTAGCTCCCGATCAGCCCGCTCGGCCCGAGGCGCCATGCCCACGAGCCGCCGGGCGTGTGGTTCACGCCGGCCTCGCGGTGCCATTCGTTCGTGCCGCCGCAGCCGACCGGGACCCCGACCCACCGCCGGGCCGTGCTCTCGAAGTCCTCGCAGATGCCGCTCCGCGTCCCGAGCAGGACCTGGACGCTGTCCTCGACGACCAATCCCGCCGGGCCGTTCACGGTGTAGCGGAAGTTCACGCCCTCGGGGTCGGGGCTCGGGTTGATCGCGGCGTAGATCACGGTCCCGGAGTCGGTCGCGGCGCCGGCGATGGATCCGTAGTAGATCGAGTCGGCGAGGAGCCCGGCGTAGAGGCTCGACGTCTGAACGCGCGCGGAGAGCTCGCCCGTCGGCGTCGCGCCGAGGTTTCGGAGCGGGAAGCGGAGCCGCACCGTCTCGCCCGGCTCGGCGAGGCCGTTTCCGTTGTTGGCGGGGAAGTCCACCGACGGCGAGTCGTCCATCACGACCTTGCTCCGGCGTACCGACGTGCCGCTCACGTAGAAGTCGGCGTGGACCAGCGAGTCGACCTCCGCGATGTTCTGGATCGAGACCTGCGAGATTCCGCCGCAGTAGGAGTCGGTGTTGGGGCACGTCCGCGGGCCGAATGCCGTCCGCCCGCCGAGACCCGGCCAGGGATCGTACCGGTCGCCGCGGTTTCCGGTGACGCTGACCAGGCCCTCGCACGCCATCTGCGTGGCCGAGGCGTGGCTCGCGATGTCGAGGTTCTGGACTCCGGTGAATCCCTGCTCCGCCTCGATGCCGCCGCCCTCTTCGACGTCCACCATCTTGTGCGACGCGTCGTTGTTGCCGATGATGCCGCCGTCGACGTGGTAGATCATCAGCCCGTGCGCGGGCGGGTTGCCCGCGGCGTCGTCCTCGATCGACTTCCGGACGAGTCCGGCGTCGAAGCCGATCGGCTGGCGGTTCTCGAGGAGGAAGTACTCGCCCGCGTCCACGCCGTTCGTCCAGAGCCGGTAGACCTTCCCCGATGTCTCGACCGGCGGGATCGTCACGCCGAGGGAATCCTGGAGCACCCACGTCGGCGTCACCCACCCGAGCTGCGCCTTGCAGAACGCCGAGAGGTGCGCGGGGGTGCTCCCGAGCGGATGCCCCGGTTCCTGCGGCAGGTGGTTGTAGAGGCCTGACGCCATCAGGTCCCACTCCCCGAGGCCCTCGTTCGCCAGCGGCGCGCCGCTCGTGTCGTAGAGATCGGGGAGGCCGAGCACGTGGCCGAACTCGTGGCAGAAGACGCCGATCGTCATGAGGCTCCCGGCGGTGGTCCAGGGCGTCGTGATCCCCCAGCACTCCGGCTCGGTCGTGTACGGGAAGACGTAGACGCCGTCGACGAACGCGGGGCCGCCGGGCAGGTTCCACTTGTGGGACCAGATGTCGTCCACGCTGCCCGTCTCCTCGCCGCCCGGGCCGGCGTGCACCACGAAGATCGCGTCGACGACCCCGTCGCCGTCGCCGTCGAACTGCGAGAAATCGATGTCGGGATCGGCGAGCCGCACCGCGTCGAGTGCCATGAGCTGCGCGTTCGTGCCGCCGGTGCCGAGGCCGCCCTGACCATTCGTGTAGTACGTGTACGGGTGCGGCGCCGTGTACCACTTCGTGACGACGCCGGTGATGTCGAACATCCCGCCCGAGACCTCGTGGTAGTAGTCGCGCATGCTCCCGGTCGGCACGATCCCCTGGCTGAAGAGGAGCGTGTCGTAGTCGGCCGGCGTGTGGCCCAGCGAGTCGGCGGGGTGGTCGGTGAACTGGAGGAGGATCACGACCGCCCTGAGCTGGACGCCCGCGGTCGCGCGCACGCGCTCCGGCGCGTCCAGGCCGAGGGGCTTCGCGGGGATCCGGGGGGCGGGGAGCCCGCCGGAGAACCGGCCCGACGCGACGCCGGCGGGGAGACCGCGCGGCCAGACCGGGGGCGCCGCCGAGCAGACGGACGCCCAGCCGAGGGACAGGAACGTCGAGAAGACCCAGACGGCGCGCAACAACCGGACTTCCTCCGAGAAGCGAAAGTCGTGGCGTTGCTTAGGGTTCGGCGGGTTCGACCTGCGCGCGCCCGAAACCGGTCCGCTCCTGCCTCCCCCAGCCGCCACGTCCCAAAATCATATCCACCATGGCGCCCAGTCGGAAGAAGAGAGTGAGGATCCGGTACGTGAAATTCTCGAGCACGCCGACCGCGATCATCAGGGCGAAGTCGCCCCACGAGCGGTAGAGGCCGAAGGAGAGCTCCTCGAGGAAGACGGCGGAGATCGAGAGGAACGCCCCCGATGTCACGGAGAGGAAGAGGAACGCCCAGAAGTAGAGGGGCGAGAGGAACCCGAGGAAGTACGCGATCGGGATGATGACGTAGCCGACGACCTCGACGATCGGACCCATCACCTCGAACAGGACGTAGTAGGGCATCCCGATCCAGCGGAGCGAGCCCGACGTCCGCTCCCAGAGGATCGAGCGGTGCACCCAGAGCGAATGGATCAGACCGCGGTGCCAGCGGCCGCGCTGCCGCGCGAGCGCGCCGAGGCGCTCGGGCACCTCCGTCCAGCAGATCGGGTCCGGGAGGAACTCGATCGCGTACGGCTGCTTCGTCCGTCGCATGTGGTGGTGGAGGCGGAGCACCAGCTCCATGTCCTCGGTGACCACGTTCGAGTGGTACCCGCCGACCTCGATCACGGCGTCCTTCCTGAAGAGGCTGAAGACGCCGGAGAGGATCAGCAGGTTGTTCATGGCCGAGAGGCCGAGGCGGCTCGCGACGAACGCGCGGAGGTACTCGACGACCTGGAACGCGGCGAGGATGTTCTGCGGCAGGCGGGGCGTCACCACGCGCCCGCGCTCCACGCGGCACCCGTTCGCGACGCGCACCTGCCCGCCCACCGCGACGACGCGGTCGGGATCCTCGAGGAACGGGCGCACGACGCGCAGGAGCGCGTTCTCCTGGAAGACCGTGTCGGCGTCGATCGTGCAGAAGAGCGGATACCGGGAGACGTTGATGCCGGCGTTGAGCGCGGCGCTCTTCCCCGCGTGCTCCTTGTCCACGACGACGAGGTGCGCCGCCGACGACGAGCGGTAGAGGCCCCGGACTCGCCCGACGACGGGGAGGCTGGTCCGCATGACCGCCTCGCGGCGCTCGAGCCGGAACTCGCGCCGAAGCGCCTCGAGCGTGCCGTCGGTGGACCCGTCGTTGACGACGATCACCTCGTGCTGCGGATAGTCGAGCGACAGGACCGACCGCACGGCCTCCACGACCGTGGTCGCCTCATTGTACGCCGGGACCAGCACGCTGATCGGGAACGTGAAGTGCGACTTCGCGACCGCCTCGTAGTCCGCGTAGAAGTTCTGCGCGAGCCGGCGCCGCATGTCGAAGAACGAGAGGATCAGGAGCCCGAACAGAACGAGCTGGAGCGCCGTGAAGTAGACGAGGATCACGATGCTCAGCACGTTCAGCGCGTCGAAGAGCCAGAGCGGTGCTACCATCGCGGCCCCCTCACGCCCCGGACGCGGCCGGCGGCATGGCCACCGGCACGCCCAGCGCGGTCAGACCCTCGACGGCGCAATCGCGCGCGAAGCGGTCGTCGGACTCGAGCGTGCGCATCAGGACCGGCTTCGCCGGCTCGCCCAGGAGGATCAGGGCGTCGAGCGCGTTCCGCCGGACCCACCACGAGCGGTCGCGGAGCGCCTCGCCGAGCGCCGGGGCGGAGCCCCGGTCGCCGACCCGGCCGAGCGCCTCGGCCGCGTGCGCGCGCACGTACCAGACCGGGTCGGCGAGGAGCGGCGCGATCAGGGGGGCGGTGCCCGCCTCGCCGATCGCCCCGATGGCCCACGCCGCGGACGAGCGCACGTCGGCCTCCTCGTCGAGGAGGGCGTCGCCCAAGGAGCGCGTCGCGCGCGGATCACGGATCTCGCCGAGGATGCGCGCCGCCCAGAACCGCGCCTTCGGCGTTCCCTCGCGGAGCGCCCGGATCAGGAGCGGCGCGGTGCGCGCGCCCATCTCGATGCAGATCGCCGCGATGCGCGCCGAGACCGCCTGCTCGTGCTTGCCCAGCAGCCCGACCAGCGCCTCCTCCGCGGCCTGGAGGCGCATCCGCCCGAGCGAGCGCGCGGCCACGTTGCGCACGTCGGCGTCCCGGTCCTCGAGCGCGCCGAGGAGGGCCGGCACGGACGCGGGCACCTTGAGCTCGCCCAGGACGCGGAGCGCGTGCGCGCGCGTCCACTTGAGCGGGCTCCGGGCGTCCCGGAGGAACCGGGCGACCACGCCGTGCGTCTCGAGCGCGCGCACGACGTCGAGGCGGAGCGACAGCTCGAGCTGGCTCGCCTCCTCGGCGGCGAGCTCCGACCAGCGCCCGCCCACCGCGGTCGCGATCGCGCGGAGCGCGCGCTCCTTCTCCTCGGGAACGGCGAGGAGGAGGAACTGCTTCCGCAGATCGTCGAGGAAGCGGCTCTTCTCTCCCTCCTCGCGGTTCGAGTAGACCTTGTTCGCGATCGCGGCCACCGTGGTGAGCGCCACGACGCAGAGGAGGAGCCCGAGCGTGATGAGCAGGGTCTGGAACTCGATCACCGGAGCCCCCTCACCATCGCGCCGACGCCGAGATCCCGAGCGACCAGGTCTCGTACGCGTTGTTGTCCCGGGACCAGCTCCCCTCGATCCCGAGCGGCAGCGAGCCGAGCGCGGTCCCGTTCAGGTACGCGGAGACCGTGTTCGTGAAGATGTCGTCGAAGTTGCTCGAGAGCACGGCCGCGAACTGGTAGCGGATCCCGTAGTCGAGCGCGGCGCGGTCGGAGTAGCCGGAGAGGAGCGCGCCGGCCGCGTGGCGCACGCTCGCGAGCGGCGTGAAGTACGAGCGGGAGGTCCGGAGGAAGTCGGTGTAGCCGGCGCCGTAGTCGAGCGTGACGAACGGCACGCGCGCCCGGACGCGGTAGCGGACCAGCCCCGCGAGCGACGTCCGCTCGTTGTCGTCGGAGTAGAGCCCCTTCGCGAACGACGCTCCGATCGTCCCCCGGCCGTTCCACTGCCAGTCGAGGCCGGCGTCGGTCACGGTCTGGTCGCCGGCCCGGATCTCGCGCGGTCCGGTGATCGATTTGATGGCGAGATAGTCCCGGTGCACGCCCAGGCTCGGCGTGAAGCGCCCCGCGAACCCCCAGACGCGCCCGCTCCAGCCGACGAAGCGGTCGTCGCCCCGGAGCGGGTAGAGGACGCGCGCGCTCCGTGCGCCGAACGTCCGCGACTCCACGCCCGCCGCGACCTGGAGCGGGTATCCGCGCAGGAAGGAGGCGTCGGCGCGAAGGAGCGTCGAGGCGAGGTCGTAGTTGAGCGCCGTGTCGGCCGGGGCGCTCGAGCCGTTCCGTTCGAACTGGAGGAGCCGCGCGCCCCGGACCGCGACCTGCACCGCGCGCCCGAGCGTGGCGCGCCCGAGCGCGTACGGGCCGGTCGTCTCGATCGTGAAGTCGGGTCCCGCGACGTACTGCCGCTCGTGCGCCGTCGTCCATCCGCCGCCGAGCGCCGGCGCGAGCGCGGTGCGGTCGGCGTTCCGCTCCTCGGTGACGCCGTCGGCGTCGGCGCCGCGCGCCGCCGCGCGCTCGAGGAAGCGGTCGGACGCGGTCGGCGCGCCGCGCCACCGGGCGACGGTCGCGTAGCCGAGCCAGGCGTCGCCGTAGCCGCGGTTCGCGCGGAGGATGCGCCGGTACTCCGCCGCCGCGCCCGCGAGGTCGCCGGTCCACGAGAGCGCGCGGGCGTAGCCGACGCGCGTCTCGAGGTTCGTCGAGTCGGAGGCGATCGCGCGCCGGAACTCGGGGAGCGCGCGCTCCGAGCGGCCCGACCACGCGAGCACGCGCGCGTACCCGGCCCGGTCGAAGGCGTCGTCGGGATGCGCGCCGAGAATCGTCCGGTACTCGGCCATCGACTCGTCGTACCGGCGGCCCCACGCGAGGACGCGGGCGAGGAGCGACCGGGCGTCGAGGTTTCCGGGATCGGCGGCGAGCGCGGGGCGGAGCGCCGCGGCCGCGTCGTCGAAGCGCTTCTCGTCCGCGAGCGCGCGGGCCGAGGCGAGCGCGGCGCGCGTGGCGACGACGGTGGTGTCGGCGGCCGTGTCGGCGGCCGGCTCCTCGGCGTCGGCGCGGCTCGGCGCCGGCGCGAGCGCGATGGTGAGCAGGGCGAGGATGGCGAGTGCGGACCGGAACGGGCGCGGGCGCCGATCAGTGGCGCGGATCGTTCGATTTCTCGTCGTGTCGTTCACGGGATTCCATTCCCTCGAAGGCCTCGCGGACCCAGGCGGCGGAACGCTTGATCCGCAAGGAAGTTATCGGCTCGTTCCAGCCGTTCCATACG
>JBLMXB010000053.1:0-16675 GCA_050257555.1 Hyphomicrobiales bacterium
CCTCCCGGCCCGCGCGCGCGGCGCCGCGGCGCCGCGGGCGGCGGCGCGCGCCGCGCCCGGCGCCAGGCGCGAGACCTTCGTCGTCGTCGTGGCGAAGAAGCGGGCCACCGTGATCGCGTACGTGAGGAGGAAGAGGACGAGGAGCGGGGCCCGCTTCACCCAGTCGCCGCCCGGGATCGGCGTCACGTCGAGCGACGGGACGAGCGCGCCGTTCTGGAGCACCAGGAGCCCGGCGGTCGTCATCACGAGGAGCGCGAGGAACCCGCTCAGCGCCGCGCCGCGGAGCATCTGGCCCGCGCCGGGCAGGACGAACGTCACGATCGCCTGCCCGATCGTCCGCCGGCGCGCGGCGGTCTGGTCGCGCCGCGACAGGAGGAGCCGCGTGAACTCGATCGACTTGAGATCCTTCACGGTCGCGAAGCAGTCGTCGCAGAAGGCCCGCTGCTGCATCCGGTGGACGCACTTCCGGCAGACGATCTTCTGGCAGTTGCTGCAGTGGAGCGTCGCGAGGCGCCGCCCCAGGACCTGGCCGACGCCCGCGAAGAGGAGGAAGAGCGCCGGCAGGAAGACGAGCGCGAACGGGGCCGGCGGGACGAGGCGCGCGGCGAACGCCAGGAACCGGTTCCCCTCGGCCGCGGACGCGCCGCGGAAGTGCGCGGTGCGGCGCGCGAGCGCCCAGAGCTCCTCGTCCGGCGGCGTCGCGTCCATGACCGTCCGGTTGAGCTGCGGCGCGCTCACGCGGCTCATGTCGCGGACCCGGTCGAACGCGAGCGCCGACGCGCGCGACTGCTCGCGACTCGCCTCGGAGAACATCAGCTGCTTCGTGTAGACCTGCGCCAGGTTGTAGTGCGGCTCGACCGCGTTCGGGTTCGCGGCGGCCGCCGACTCGTAGATCTGCCGCGCCTTCGCGAAGTCCTCGCGGGCGAACGCCACGTTGCCCAGGTTCGTGAGGATCCAGGCCGTGTTCGGCCGGAGGACCGCGGCCAGCGTGAGCTGGCGCTCGGCCACGTCGAGGTCGCCGCCGCGGCGGGCCATGGTGCCGAGCGCGAGCGGATAGAGAGCCTCGTTCGCGTCGCGCCCCTCCCACTCCGCGAGGGCGCGCACGAGGTCGGCGTCGTAGCCCGAGGAGAGCGCGCGGTCGACGAGGAGGCTCGGCTCCCGGAGCGTCGGGGCGCCGGCCCAGGGCGCGATCACCCCCATCCCGGCCGCGATGCCGAGGGCCGAGGCGATGAAGAGGAGCACGAGGAGCGCCTCCCGCTTCCCGAGGCGGAACGTCAGGAGCCCCGCGTAGAGCGTCCCGGTGGCGACCGGTCCGAGCCCCCACAGGACCGGCGCGATCGCGACCGCGGTGGCGCCCGCCCGGCCGACCGGGCTCCGGCGCGCGCCCAGCGACTCGGCGACGATGTGGATCAGGTGCGGGAGGTGGCGCACGAGGATGCCGACGACCGCGAGGAGGAGGCTCAGCATCCAGATCACGACCGCGGCCGTGAGGAGGTTGGAGAGGAGGTAGCGCTGCCACGGGTAGCTGTGCGTCAGGATGCGGAACGCCTCGGCCACCTCGCTCACCGCGCGGCCCGGGTCCGAGAAGAGGACGACGCGCGCGAGCGTGAAGTGCGCGTCCGGGAACTCGGGATCGAGCGCCGACGCGGCTTCGAGCAGCCGGATCGCGCCGGCCGCGTCTCCCGCCGCGCTCCGCGCGAGGGCCAGCCGGTAGCACGCCTGCGCCGGGGCGAGATCGCGCGCGATCCCGGCGTCGTACTTGTGCTCGAGCGCGTTCGTGACGCCGGCGCCGTCGAGCGGCGCGGCGCGCGCGGTCGCGGCGACCGTCGGAATCAGGAGCGAGAGCGCGAGGAGGAAGGCGAGTCGGGAGGCGGCGCGGGCGAGCGCGCGCGCGGGGCGAGGCTGCCCCGAGCAGGCGATCGAACGGCTCTGGCGAAGCGGGGATCGCGCCACGGCGGCACGTTAGGCGCGGGCCGAACGGAGTGTCAAGCGAAAAGGCCCCTCCTCGTGGTATCCTCGCCCGCTCGACACCCCGTCGGGAATCGCTACGGAGATCGGAGGCGACCGGATGAGCCGTGAGGCGACGCGCATCGAGGCCCTGGCCGGGAGGATCGGCGACGCCGTGGTCCTCGAGGGCTGGCTCTACAACCGCCGCTCGAGCGGCAAGATCGAATTCCTCCAGGTGCGCGACGGGAGCGGCGTCGTCCAGTGCGTCGCCGTGAAGTCGGCGCTCGACCCCGACACGTTCGCGCGCTGCGCGTCGGTCACGCAGGAGAGCGCCGTGCGCGTCCACGGCACGGTGCGCGAGGACAAGCGCGCGCCGAGCGGCGTGGAGCTGACCGTGACGGGCCTCGAGATCGTGGCGCCCGCGAGCGAGTATCCGATCACGCCGAAGGAGCACGGGACTCCGTTCCTGCTCGACCACCGCCATCTCTGGATCCGCTCGCAGCGGCAGCACGCGATCCTCCGCATCCGGCACACGCTGGTGAACGCGTGCCGCGACTTCCTGAACCGGGACGGCTTCATCCTCGCCGACGCGCCGATCTTCACGCCGAACGCGTGCGAGGGGACGACCACGCTGTTCGAGACCGACTACTTCGGCGAGAAGGCGTACCTGACGCAGAGCGGCCAGCTCTACAACGAGGCGACCGCGATGGCGCTCGGGAAGACGTACTGCTTCGGCCCGACGTTCCGCGCGGAGAAGTCGAAGACCCGGCGCCACCTGATCGAGTTCTGGATGGTGGAGCCGGAGGTCGCGTACGCCACGCTCGAGGACGTGATGGACCTGATCGAGCGCTTCGTCGAGTCGATCGTCGCCCGCGTGCTCGAGGAGCGCCGGCCCGAGCTCGCCGTGCTGGAGCGCGACCTCGCGCCGCTCGAGCGCGTGAAGCGCCCGTTCCCGCGCCTCGCGTACGACGACGCGGCCCGCCTGCTCGTCGAGAAGGGGCTCCCGTTCGAGCAGGGGAACGACTTCGGCGGGACGGACGAGACGGTCCTGACCGAGGGGTACGACCGGCCCTTCTTCGTGCACCGGTTCCCGGCGGCCGTGAAGGCGTTCTACATGAAGCGGGATCCGAAGGACGAGCGGCTCTCGCTCTCCTGCGACCTGCTCGCGCCGGAGGGGTACGGGGAGATCGTCGGGGGCGGGGAGCGCGAGGACGACATGGAGAAGCTGGTCGCGCGCATCCGCGAGCACGAGCTGCCGACGGCGGCGTTCGAGTGGTACCTCGACCTCCGCCGCTACGGCTCCGTGCCGCACGGCGGCTTCGGCATGGGGATCGAGCGGGCCCTCTCCTGGATCTGCGGGATCGAGCACGTCCGGGAGACGATCCCGTTCCCCCGGATGCTCCACCGCCTGAGCCCCTGATCGCCGCTCCGGGGACGGCGAACCGCGTGGTATAATTACCGGGAGGTCTTGGGCCACCCACCGGAACCGGAGCCATCGTGCCGCGCCGTCCCGTCGAGAGCCGTCTCCGGCACTGCGTTCTCGTCTTCTTCCTCGCCGTCCTGCCGGCCCTCCCATGGGCCGCGTCCCGCGCGGCGGCCGCGGCCGTCGCGCCGGTGCCCTCCGATCGCGCGCTCTACCGGATCGCCGCGCCGAAGGCGCGGGATCTCGGCACGCTCCTCCGCCTCGGCCTCGACATCGCGGGCACCGGCCCGGGCGGGAGCCTCGACCTCGTCCTGACGACGGACGACGTCGCGCGGCTCCGCGCGCTCGGCTTCGCGCCCGCCCTCCTCGGCCCGGCGGGGCGCGGCCCGCTCGCCGCCGCCGAGAGCCCGACCGCGAAGCCGGGGCTCGGCCTCTACCACACCGTCGACGAGTCGAACGCGGAGATGGCGACGTACGCCGCCGCGTACCCGGCGATCGCCCGGCTCGACACGCTCGGCCTCACGATCGAGGGGCGGCCGATCGTCGCGATCGAGATCAGCGATCACGTGGGCCTGGACGAGGGGGAGCCGGAGGCGCTCGTGATGGGCTGCCATCACGCGCGCGAGCTGATGAGCGTCGAGGTCCCGCTCTACCTGATGCGGCGGCTCCTCGACGGATACGGCGTCGATCCCGTGCTGACCTCGCTCGTGGACGGGCGGGACATCTGGATCGTGCCGATCGTGAATCCCGACGGGCACGTCTACGTGGAGGAGAACGCGAACGGCCAGTCGGACACGTGGTGGCGGAAGAACCGCCGGCCGAACGCCGACGGCACCTTCGGCGTCGACCTGAACCGGAACTATGGGTACGCGTGGGGCTACGACGACGCGGGCTCGAGCCCGACGCCGTCGTCGGAGGTCTACCGGGGAACCGGGCCGTTCTCGGAGCCGGAGACGGGGGCCATCCGGACGTTCGTCGACGCGCACCGCTTCACGGTGTCGCTCTCCTTCCACTCGTACGGCGACCTCGTGCTCTACCCGTGGGGGTACTTCGCGGGGAACACGCCCGACCAGGCGATCTTCGCGGCGCTCGGCGACTCGATGGCCGTCCTGAACGGGTACCTCGCGGGCAACGCGGCCAGCCACGCGATCTACATCACGAACGGCGACAGCGACGACTGGATGTACGGCGAGGGAGCGGAGAAGCCCCGCGCGTACGGTTTCACGATCGAGGTGAACACGGCCGCCGAGGGGGGCTTCGCGCCGAGCGAGTCGCTGATCGATCCGACGTGCGCCTCGAACTTCGGCCCGATGCTGGCGCTCCTGCGCTACGCCGACCGGCCCCGCCGCGTGCTGCCGCCGCCGCGGCCCGTCTCGCCGCACGTCACGGCCGACGTCGGCGGCTACGCGCTCCGGTGGCATCTGGCGGCCGACGATCCCGACAACGAGCCGGTCCGCTACGACCTCCGGCGGATCGGAAGCGTGCTCCGCGTCCTCGACGACGCCGAGGCGGGCACCGCCGACTGGGACACCACCCGCTTCGAATGGACCACCGCACGCCACGCGAGCGGCACGCACGCCGACTGGTCGGGATCGGGCGACAGCCGCGTCAGCCTCCTGACCTCGAAGGCGTCCCTCGACGTGGGATCCAACGACAGCCTCGTCGTGATGGCGTTCTGGGACCTCGAGACCAATTTCGACTACTGGTACGCCGAGGCCTCGACCGACGACGGCGGGACCTGGACCGGCCTGGCCGGGAACTTCACGACGAACCTCGACCCGAACGGCCTGAACGACGGGTTCGGGATCACCGGCTCGAGCGGGTCGTGGCAGCGCGCCGCCTTCAGCCTCCTCCCGTTCACGGGGAAGCAGGCGCGGGTCCGGTTCCGCTGCGTCACCGACGCGTCGGTCCACGGCGAGGGGCTCTACCTCGACGATCTCGCGCCGACCCCGCGGTACGCGGGCGTGACGGTGGAGGACACCGGGAGCCCGGACTCCACGGCGCCGCTCTCGCCGCCGCCGGCGACGCCGACCTGGCTCGACGTGCGCGCCGTGGACGCCGAGGGACAGTCGGGCCGCGCGAGCGTCCGCGTGCTCTTCGATCCCTCCGTTACCGGCGTCGCCGCGGACGCCGTCGGGCGCGCGGGCGGCCTTCGCATCGCCGCGACGCCGAACCCGTTCAATCCGAGCACGACGATCCGCTTCTCGATTCCGCCGGGCATCCCCGGCGCCTACCGGCTCGACGCGTACGACGTGGGCGGCCGCTGGATCGCCCGGATCGCCGCCGGCAGGGACGACGGCCGCGGCGGGTCGCGCGCCGTCGTCTGGGACGCGCGCGATCACGCGGGGCGCCCGCTCGCGAGCGGCGTCTATCTGCTCCGCCTCGTCACGCCGGGCGGCGCGCGGAGCGCGAAGCTCACGCTGCTCCGCTGATCCTTCCCCGCCGCGCCCCTCCCGAGCCAGTTTCTGGTTGACACCCCCGCGGGCGGTGATTACGTTCCCGATCTCTTGGACTCGCTTCGGGTTGCGCTCCCGTGGCGTCGTTCCGGAGTGGCCGCGCGCCGCGCGGCGGCACGGATCGCGGAGGGGCGCGGAAGCCGCGATTCGGGAATAATCGAGGGCGCGCCGGGGTAGAACGAGCGTGAGGAGCGGGGCCCCTGGGCGCCGTTGCGAAAACGTAGGAAGTCGAGGCGTTGACAGGGGTTCCCAGGATCGTTACCCTGGCGGTGTGAGTGGTGTCGACCGGGCGCGTTGCGCCCGGATCCAAGCGACGGCCCTGCTGCTCGTCGCCCTGGCAGGCGGCAGCTGCGCGAAGTCGTCCCCCCCGCGCGAACCCCCCTCTGGACCGGTCGTACTCGGCGGAACCGAATATCTCGCTCCGATGCTGCGAGCGGAAGTCTTCGCGTTTCGGGATCGCTATCCCGAAGCCGACTCGATCCGCATCGAGCGGGACGGCTCGGCCGAGGGGATGGAGCAGTTGGTCAATGGAGACGTGGCGATGTCGGTGCTGATGCGTGATCTCACCGATCCCGAGGTGAACGCGGCGATCCACCGTGACGGGCTCACGGCCTACACGGTGGCCTTCGACGCGGTCGCGGTGATCGTGAATCCCGCCTGCCCGGTCGAGCAGATCTCGAAGACGGAGCTGGCCCAGGTCTACCGGGGCGAGATCACCGACTGGGGCGCGCTCGGCTGGAAAGCCGGCGGATCCCTGATCGCGCTGACGGGCGGCCCGCGTCTCGGCCTCTACGGCTACCTGGAGCAGGCGCTCCTCGGGGGCGCCGGCTACGACTCGACCGTGTACGCGCCTCCGACCGAGGAGGACGTCGTCGCCTCGGTGGCGACGCACCGGAACGCCATCGCGTGCGTCTCGCGCCCGCTCGTCGACGACCGGGTGCGGACGCTCCGCGTCTCGCAGGTCAAGGGCCTCCCGTACGTCGCCCTCACGCGCGAATCGATGATCGACAAGAGCTACCCGCTCCTTCGTCCCGTCTCCATCGCCACGTCCGCCGCGCCGCGCCGCACGGCGTCCGACTTCATCAACTTCGTCTCGGGCATGGACGGCCAGGGCATCGTGGCCCGGTTCGGCTACGTGCCCGCGACCGTCCCGATCCGAATCGTCCGGACCGCACAGGAGGCAGAGTGAACCCCGCCCGCCGACGCCGTCTCGTCCCATGGATCGTCCTGATCGCGCTCGCGTGCACCGCGACCTCGGCCTGGGCGCTCTCGGCCAACGACCTGATCAAGAAGGGGATCACGGCCCTCAAGGACGGCAAGGCGCAGGACGCGCTCGCCTCGTTCACCGAGGCGCAGCGTCTCGATCCGAACAGCCCGAAGCCGCACTACTTCATCGCCTCGGCGCTCGAGCGGCTCGATCTCCCGGACAGCGCGCAGACCGAATACGAGACGGCGATCCGGATGAACCCGAAGTACACCGAGGCGCTGACCGGGCTCGGCAACCTCCTCCGGAAGCGGGGGAAGCTCGACGAAGGGACGGCCAAGCTCGAGGACGCCGTGAAGTACGATCCCAAGGATCCGGCCGCGCTCTACTCACTCGGGCAGGCCTACCTCCAGGACAAGAAGTTCGACGACGCCGAGAAGATCTTCCGGAAGGGGACGCTCCTCAAGCAGGCGCGGGCGCTCTTCCTGGCGGGCACCGCGCTCGCGCTCGAGGGGAAGGGCGACCTGAAGCAGGCGGAGGAGCTCTTCATCCGCGCGCGAGAGACCGATCCGAACAACCTCCGGGTCCGTCTCGACCTCGGCGGCTTCTACACCCGGAAGAAGATCCCGGTCCTGGCCGCGCCGGAGTACGGCAAGGCGACCGAGCTCGATCCGCACGATCCCGAGAACCACTACCTGTACGGCAAGGCGCTCGTCGGCATGAACGAGTTCAACGCGGGACTCCGCGAGTTCCAGACGGCGTCCACCGAGGACTCCACGTACGCGCCGGCGTATCTGGAAGCGGGGCGCCTCTTCGCCCGCGCGAGCCGGCCGGAGGACGCCGTCGAGAAGTTCCGGAAGTACACGGAGCTCAAGCCCGACGACTACCAGGGGTGGCTCGAGCTCGGGCGCGCGCTTTCGAAGAGCCGGATCGCGGGCGACCGCCAGAGCGCGATCGGCGTCCTCACGCAGGCGAACGAGCTGAAGCCGAACGTGCCCGAGGTGCTGGGTACCCTCTGCCGGCTCTACGCCGAGCAGAGCGGGACGTATCACGACGAAGCGCTGGAGACCTGCGACAAGTACGCCGCGATGGCCGACTCGCTGACGCCGGAGGAGAAGCTCCGGATCGGCACCCTGTACGTCGCGAACCAGGACTCCGCCAAGGCGGTGCCGCTCCTCGAGAAGGCGGCGGAAGAGGACACGACCAAGGCCCGCGACGCCGACTTCCAGCTCGGGTACCTCTTCTTCGCGCGCCGCGACTACGCCGGCGCGATGCCGTTCTTCGAGAAGGTGACGCACATCGACTCGACGTTCGTCCCCGCGATCCTGAACCTCGGCCTCTGCCGGCTCCAGACGGGGCAGAAGTCGGAGGCCGTCGCGACGCTGCGACAGGCGGTGGCGCTCGACCCGAAGCAGGTGCAGGCGGAGATCTGGATCGGCCAGACGCTCCTCTCCATGGAGCCCGACTCGCTCCCGGTGGCGCTCGAGGCGTTCCAGCGGGCGGCCCAGGCCGACTCGACGAACGGCGACGCGATGCGCGGAGCCGGTCTGGCCCTCCTCCTGATGGACAACTGCGCCGACGCCCTCGACTGGCTCGAGCGCGGGACGCGGGCCGAGCCGGACCACGTGCAGGGGCATATCTGGCTCGCGCAGGCCTTCTCCAAGTGCCGGGACCAGACCCGGGCGAAGGAGGAGTTCAACAAGGCGCTGGAGCTGGATCCGACGAACCAGGAGGCGTCGCGCGGTCTCGACATCATCCGGAAGTGGGAAGAACAGATGCAGCAGCGGCGTCAGAGCGCCGCCACGGGGCAGTAGGCATTCGAACCTCGCGGCCGCGCGCCGCAGACAGGGAGGCACGATGAGTCTGGAAGTCCGGACGTCCGGGGACGTGACGATCCTCTCGCCCAAGGGGATGCTGCTGGGCGGCAAGGAGACGGACGAGCTGCAGTCGAAGATCAAGGAGCTGGCCGACGCCGGCAACCGGAAGCTCCTGATCAACCTGGGCCAGACGACGTTCATGAACAGCGTGTCGCTGGGCGTGCTGATCGGCGGGCACACGAACTACGCCAAGCGCGGCGCCCAGCTCAAGCTCTGCGCGGTGGACAAGAAGATCCAGAGCATCTTCATCGTGACCAAGCTCGCGCTGGTCTTCGAGACGTACGAGGACGAGGCGGAAGCGATCAAGAGCTTCAAGTAGGAGGAGGAACGGGGGGGTTGCCCGGCGGGAGGCCGCTGGGGCATACTTCTAGGCCGGCCCAACGGACCGCGCGGACGATGCGACGAGCCGGGAAGGGCGCGATGCATGGTCTCGGTGCGCGGCACCGAACACAGCTAAGGGAGGACTTGCAGTGAGACAGGGTCTGTTCGTCACGATTGTCGCCGTGGTCGCTCTCGGGATCGCGATCTTGATCTACCAGTTCCTGCCCGACTACATCAAGCAGGGCGGGCCGCTGGTCGCGGGTCTGATCACGCTCTCGATCATGTCCGTCACCTTCACGTTCGAGCGCCTCTTCACGCTGTCGCGCGCGCGCGGCCGCGAGCCGGCGCCCACGTTCATGCGGAAGCTGCGCCAGAAGATCGACCAGATGGACGTCGAGGGCGCCGCCGATCTCTGCTCCAAGCAGCGCGGCTCGCTCGCGAACGTGCTCCGCGCCGGTCTCGACCGCTACGCGGTCGTCCGCAACTCCGCCATCGACCGCCAGGCCAAGCTCCAGGAGGTCCAGAAGGCGATGGAGGAGGCGAACATGCTCGAAGTGCCGCTCCTCGAGCGGAACCTGATCGCGCTCGCGACGATCGCTTCGATCGCCACGATGGTCGGGCTCCTCGGGACGGTCATCGGCATGATCCGCTCCTTCTCGGCCCTCGGCCACACGGGCTCGGTCGACGCCGTGAAGCTCGCCATCGGGATCTCCGAGGCGCTCATCAACACGGCCGGCGGTCTCTTCGTGGCCATCTTCTCGATCGTCCTCTACAACGTGTTCGTGACGATGATCGACAACTTCAACTACGGAATGGACGAGGCCACGCTCGAGGTCATCGAGGTGCTCGCCCTGAAGGAAGCGGCGAAGTAGCATGGCGGCCAAGAAGCTCAAGCGGGTCGGCATCAAGATCGACATGACGCCGATGGTCGACGTGGCGTTCCTGCTGCTCATCTTCTTCATGTCGACGTCGCAGTTCGACCCGCCCCAGAAGGTGCCCATCAATCTTCCGGACAGCCACTCGAACCTGAAGGTTCCCGAGTCGGACGTGCTGGTCCTCTCGATCTCGAAGGACAACCAGCTGCTCTGGCAGATCGGCAAGAACCCGCAGCAGTTCACCGACCTCCCGAGCCTCGAATCGCTGGTCCTCGAGCAGCGGCGCCGCAATCCGCGGATCCGCGTCGCGATCCGCGCCGATCAGGAATCCGAGTACGGCACGATGGAAGACGTCATGGCCATCATGCAGAAGACGAACACGATCACGTTCAGCCTCGTCACGGAGCTCGTCGCGAGCAAGAAGACCGCGATGCACGAGTAGCCGCCGGAGCGGCAGCGTAGAGAAGGAGCAGCCCGACCATGGGTGCGGTAGATACCCCCGAAGCATCAGCAAAAAAGAAAAAGGGAGGCGTTCGGAAGCGGCAGCCGAAGCGCATCGGGATCAAGATCGACATGACCCCGATGGTCGACGTCGCGTTCCTGCTCCTCATCTTCTTCATGTGCACCACCGTCTTCCGGAAGCCGCAGGCGCTGGAGATCAACCTCCCGCCCGACCCGAAGGCGAAGGTCGAGATCGCCCAGTCGAACGTCATGACGCTCCGCGTGATCGCCCCTCCGGGTGAGAACGGCGAGAACGTGCGGGCGTTCTGGAAGATCGGCGACATGCCGTTCAAGGAAGAGAAGTTCCTGGACCTGGAGAAGGTCTTCGCGGAGAAGGGCAAGGCGAATCCGAAGCTGGTCGTGCTGGTGAAGATCGACCGGCAAGCCAAGTACAAGTACATGGTGAGCCTGATCGACCAGCTCCAGTTCGCGGAATTGAACCGGTTCTCGCTCGCGCCCCTGGAGCCGAAGGAGAAGCAGGAGGTGGAGTCCCTGTGACGAACGCCACCGCAAGCACCCTCGACCGCGTTCCGATCGGGGCGGCCGATCTCAAGGCCCAGGCGCAGCGGATGCTCCGCCGGGCGCTCCTCGTGTCCTGTGGCATCCATCTCGCGCTCATCGGCGGGTACATGCTGAGCCAGATGTACAAGCCGCCCGACGAGGTGGCGTACACCGGCCGCGTGATCCGCATGGAGACGCTGCCGCCGCCGCCGCCCCTGTCCTCGGCGCCGCCGCCGCCCGTGATCCCGGTGAACCAGCCGATCGTGAAGCCGACGATCGGAACGCCGGTCCCGGTGCCGGACGCCAAGGCGCCGGAGCAGACCATCATGACGCAGCAGGAGATCGCGGCCATGATGGCGCCTGTGGGACTCGGGTCGGGGTCCGGGAAGGACTCGCTGGTCATCGCCTCGTCGGACAACCTTCCGTCCGAGGGCGAGTTCGTCTACTTCGAGGACGCGCCGGTCCCGGTGACGCAGGTGCAGCCGCAGTACCCCGAGTTCGCGCGCGAAGCGCAGATCCAGGGGCGCGTGACGCTGCACGTGCTGGTCGGGAAGGACGGACGCGTCAAGAACGTGAAGGTGATCAAGGGCGTGACCGGGCTCAACGACGCGGCGGTCGAGGCCGTGAAGAAGTGGGTCTTCAAGCCCGCCCTGAGCAACAACAAACCGGTCGCGGTCTGGGTGGAAGTGCCGGTCGACTTCCACTTCTAGGTCGCGCCGGACCGGAGCCCCCCGGCCGGAACCCCCCGTGACGCCGCGCCCGCGCGGCGAGCCGGAGCAGGAAAGGGGTAGTCCCATGACCGCCCTCGCCTCGGGGAATCCGTACGGAACGCTCTTCGGCGCATCGGATCTCAAGGCCCGCGGACGCAGCTACCTGCGCCGCGGGCTCTTCGTTTCGGGCCTCCTCCACCTAGGGCTCCTCGCGGCGCTCGTTCCGATCTGGCGGAGCGGAGGGGGCGACGTGGCGCTGACGCGGATCGAGGAGCGGGTCACGCTCGATCCCACGCCTACGCCCCGCATGCTGCCTCCGCCGGACGCGCCCGTGACGCCGCCGTCTCCGCCGCGCGCGCTGCCCGACCTGGACCACTTCATTCCGATCCCGCAGCGGTTCGTCGACACGACGCCGGTGCCCGCGGTCGCCTGGCCACCGGCCGTCACCGGCCAGACCGGAGGCCCGGGAGCGCCCCCTCCCGCCGCCGGCGGGGCCAGAACGGGCCCCGGCCCCGTGGCCGATCCGCCCGAGGACGCCTTCGTCCCGTTCGATACGCCGCCGGTGCCGGTCTCGAGCCCGGCGCCGGACTATCCCGAGTGGGCCCGCGAGGCGGGCGTGAGCGGGCGCGTGCTGCTCCACGTCCTGGTGGGGGCGGACGGCGCCGTGCGCCGCGTGGTCGTGAAGGAGGGTGTCACGGGGCTGAGCGAGCCCGCGCGCGCCGCGGTCGCGCGCTGGGTCTTCCGCCCGGCGAAGGCGAACGGGCACCCGGTGGCCGTCTGGGTGGCGATCCCCGTGCTCTTCCGCCTCTGAGCGCGCCGCGGGGGCGCGGGGGCCTTTTTCTTTGACACCCCGCGCCCCGGGTGGCTACCCTCAGGGGCCATGTTCCGCAATCGCAAGCGACGCGGTCGCAACCGGTTCCGTGTGCCGGCCCTGGTGGCGCTCGGAGCGCTCGGCGCCGCCGTCGCGTGGGCGGCGGACGGCACGGTGGGGCACGTGCCGCACCAGAGCGGGCTGCTCGAGCTCTACTGGACGGGTGGTGTGTTCATGCACCCGATCCTCCTCTGCTCGATTGTCGGCCTCGCGATCATCATCGAGCGCGCCACGTTCTTCACGAAGGCGCGAACCGACACGCGCCGGTTGATGGCCGAGCTCCTCCGCGTGCTCCAGGACGAGGGCTACGAGGCCGCGCAGCGGATGCTGCACGGCACCCGCGGCCCGATCGCCGCGGTGCTCCACTCCGGCCTCGCGCGCGCGAAGCGCGGGCCCGAGGCGGTCGAGAAGGCGGTCGAGACGGCGGCGTCGATCGAGATCGCGCAGCTCGAGCGCGGGCTCATCTGGCTCCAGACCGTGGCGAACATCGCGCCGCTCCTCGGATTCCTCGGAACGGTCTCGGGGATGATCCACGCCTTCGAGGCGATCGCCGCGGCGGAGGAAGTCTCCGCGCGACTCGTCGCGACCGGCATCTACGAAGCCCTCATCACGACCGCCGCCGGCCTCATCGTGGCCATTCCCGTCCAGGCGGCGCACAACTACTTCGTCTCGCGGATCGACAAGTTCGTGATCGACGTCGAGGAATCGGGGGCGGAGCTGACCGATGCCCTGACGACCCACACGAAGCAATGGGAGAACTTCCTCTCGACGATCCAGGTGACGGGCACGACGACGGCGCCGCGATGAGGATCCTGCGCCGGCGCCGGTCGCACCCCGAGATCTCCCTCGTCTCGACCGCGGACGTCGCGTTCCTCCTCCTGATCTTCTTCCTGTCGACCGCGGTCTTCGCCGTGGAGCGGGGCATCGTCCTCGAGCTGCCGCGCCCCGACGCGGTGCCGGTCTCGGTGCCGCGCGACCGCGTCGCCGACGTGCGGATCGCGGCGGACGGCTCCTGGTCGCTCGACGGCGCCGCGGTGTCCCCGGCGGACGCCCTCGCGCGCGGCATCGCCACCCGCCTCCGGGCGACGCCCGACCTGGTGGTCCGGATCACGGTGGCCCAGGCGGCGCCGTACGCGGCCCTGGTCGCCTCGCTCGATCAGGTGAAGATCGCGGGCGCCCGCGCCATCACGATCCAGACGGAGACCGGGTCGTGAAGCTCCGCCGGCGCGTCCGCCACACGAGCAACATCCCGACCGCGTCGATGGCGGACATCGCGATGCTCCTCCTGATCTTCTTCCTCAGCACGACGATCATCCGGGCGCAGGGGGCGTTCGACGTCCGGCTCCCGGGCATCACGGCGGGGGAGCGGTTCCACCGGGAGACGTCGCTCCGGATCTGGCTCGGCCCCTCCGGCGAGGTGGCCGTGAACGACGCCCGCGTGCCGCTCGCGTCGATCGCCGGGCTCGTCCGCGGGAAGCTCGACGCGAATCCGGGGCTCGTCGTCTCACTCCATGCCGACGCGCGCGCTCCGTACGCGACCGTCTCCCTGATCCTCGAGGAGCTGAAGCAGGCGCGGGCGCCGCGGGTCGTGCTGGCCGGATCGAAGCGGGGGCGCCCGTGATCCCGACCCACCCGTCGCACCGGTATCGCCGGCGCTACTACCGCCGGGTCGCGACCGCCATGGGCGTCGCCGCGACGTTGCACGTCGCGGCGTTCGTGCTGTCGCCCGCGTACGCGCCGCACCCGCCCGCGATGCGCCCGACGCCGCTCCGGCTGGTGCGGCTGGCCTCGCTCGCGTCGCCCGCGCTCGCGGCGCCGGCCGAGGCTCCGGCGGCCGTGACGCCGCTCGGCCCCCGGCCGATCCGGCCGGACGCTCCCGCCGCCGCGCCGATCGTGACCGAGGCGGCCGCCTCGGTCGGGGTGAAGTCGGGCGGGGCCCCCGCTTCCATCCCTTCGGCCGCGGGGGCGATCGAAGGAGAGGATGCGGCGCCCCCGGTCTTCTACCAGTACGACAAGGCTCCCCGCGTCATCCGGCGCGTCGAGCCGGACTATCCTCCCGAGGCGCGCCTTCGCGGGGAGGAGGGGACCGTGGTGGTGAACGCCAACATCGACGAGAGGGGCCATGTCATCCGGGCCTGGGTCGTGGCCAAGAACGCCTCCGAGGCCCTCGTGAACGCGGTGATCGACGCCGTCTACCAGTTCGAGTTCACTCCGGGCGAGGAACGGGGGATCCCCGTCCGGTGCACGGTGGCGATCCCGTTCTCGTTCAGCCTGAAGAGAATCCCCTAAACACAGGGAGTTTATAGACATGGATGACCAGAACGCCTCCTTGCAGATGTCCTCGGAGGGACCCGCCGGGGCAGCCCCGGAGGACATGGGGCCGCTCGGCCGGCTGATCGGCGTCTTCATCAACCCCCGCCGGACGTTCGAATCGATGCGGGAGCGCCCGCGTTTCCTCCTCGCGGCGATCCTGGTGCTCGTCGTCCAGGTCGCGATCGCGGGCGTCATGGTTCAATCGGGGGTGCCCCGGGACGAGACGATCGCGAAGATGGAGCGGCAGGGGGCCGACCAGGCGAAGATCGAGGCGGTGGAGAAGTTCTTCGACAGCCCGATCGCGCCCGCGATCACGGTCACCACGGCGGTCTTCGGCGTCGCGATCGCGCTCCTGATCTCCGCCGGCGTGCTCTTCTTCATGGGGAACCTGATGCTCGGGGGCCGGATCGAATTGCGGCACTACCTGAGCGCGACCGCGTACGGATCGGTGGTGATGCTCGTGGACAACGTCGTCCGGATCGGGCTCATCCTCGCGAAGCACAGCTACGACGTCCGGCTCGGACTCGGCAACGTCTTCGGCGAGGACATCGGGTTCGTGGGGCGCGCGCTCGACGGCATGACCGACCCGCTCCTCCTCTGGGCCACGGCGGTGACCGCGCTCGCGGTCAGCGTCTACGCGCGGAAGGGGTTCGGATTCGGGATCCTCACCGTGCTCCCGGGCTTCGTGATCGGCTCGATCCTCCAGGGGTTCCGGCAGTGACCGGACGCCCGGAATCCCTTGAAACGGAATCGCCTCGGCCGGCGTATGACGGGTACGGAATTCCGAATCGTCGTGCCATCGTCGGAAGGGGGAATCGCATGCGGCATCGTTCGTCCGGACTCGGAATCGTCTGTCTGATCGCGGCCCTCGCGACGGGGCCGGCCGCCTCGGCCCAGGAGGCGGCGTCGCCGGCGGGCCCCGATACCGCGGCCGCGTCCGTCGGGGTCTCCGCCGCCGACTCGACGGTCCAGGTGAGCGCGGGCTCGACGTCGGGCGAGCGCTGGGATCTCTCCCGCTGCATCGCGACCGCGCTCCAGAAGAACGGCGATGTGCGCGGGGCCGCGGCCCGCACCGCGCAGGCGCGCGGCAGCGCGCTCCGCGCCTGGAGTGGCGTGCTCCCGTCGATCTCGACGAACGTCTCCTACTCGCAGATCCGGCCCGACAAGCAGTCCTCGTTCCGGGGTGTCCTGAGCGATACGCTCCCGGATTCGACGGTTCAGATCAGTTCGGTGTACGCGCCGAAGAATCGCTACTACTCGGTCGGAGGCTCGGTGGACATGAACATCCTGAGTCTCCCGGCGTACGCGGAGAAACGGAGGCAGGACCTCCTCCAGGGAAGCGCCGAGTGGGGCGAGGCGGAAACTCGAAACACGATCGTATTCGACGTGAAGCAGCGGTACTTCGAGCTCCTGAAGGCGGCCCGGCTGGCCCAGGTCTCCCGCGACTCGGAGAAGCTGGCCCGCGACGAGGAGGCGCGCTCCGAGGCGCTCCTCCAGGTCGGGAGCGTGGCGCGCGGCGATCTCCTGAAGGCGCGAGCGCGCCGGGCCCAGACGCAGCTCGACCGGATCAGCGCCGAGAATCAGGTGAAGGTGGCGCGCGCGAGGCTGGCGCAGGTGATGGGCCTCCCGCCGAGCACGCCGCTCGAGGTCCAGGAGCTGCTCGACGAGAACGTGCC
>JBLMXB010000054.1:0-2754 GCA_050257555.1 Hyphomicrobiales bacterium
CATCGGCGCGACGAAGATGGAGCACCTCGAGGTCGCGGCAGGCGCGGTGGACGTGAAGCTCACCGCCGACGAGATGAAGGCGCTCGAGGCGCCGTACGTCCCGCACGCGATCGCGGGACACAACTAGCGCCGGGCGGGGCGCAGGACGCCTGGACCCGGCGCCGCGCCCCCGCGACGGCTGACATCCGCCCCCTGACCCGCTAGACTTCGCCCCATGCCGCTCTCACCAGGGGCCCGCTTCGGGTCGTACGAGATCCTCGCCCCCATCGGGGCCGGGGGCATGGGCGAAGTCTATCGCGCCCGCGACACGCGCCTCGGCCGCGAGGTGGCGATCAAGGTGCTGCCCCGCGACCTCGCCGCGACCCCGGAGGTCCGGGCGCGCTTCGAGCGTGAGGCGCGGCTCATCTCCTCGCTCAACCACCCCAACATCTGCACGGTCCACGACGTCGGCCACGAGGGAGACGACTACTTCCTCGTGATGGAGCTGGTCGAGGGCGAGTCGCTGGCCGAGCGCACCGCGCGCGGGCCGCTCCCCACGGCCGACGTGCTCCGGATCGGCGTGCAGATCGCCGACGCGCTCGACAAGGCGCACCGCGCCGGCATCGTGCATCGCGATCTCAAGCCCGGGAACGTGATGCTCGCGAAGTCCGGGGCCAAGCTGCTCGACTTCGGGCTGGCGCGCAACGCCGCGCCGCTCGCGGAAGCGGGCTCGGGCGCGCACTCCCCCACGATGAGCCGGCCGCTCACGGCGGAAGGGACGATCGTCGGCACGTTCCAGTACATGGCGCCCGAGCAGCTGGAAGGGGCTGAGGCCGACGCGCGCACCGACATCTGGGCGCTCGGATGCGTGCTCTACGAGATGGCCACGGGCACGGCGGCCTTCGGAGGCAAGAGCCAGGCGTCGCTCATCTCCTCGATCATGTCGGGGCACCCGAGACCGATCGCGCAGTTCGCGCCGATGAATCCGCCGGCGCTCGAGCGGCTCGTCAAGGCGTGCCTGGAGAAGGAGCCCGACGACCGCGTCCAGACGGCGCACGACGTGAAGCTCCAGCTCCAGTGGATCGCCGAGGGTGGCTCGCAAGCCGGCGTGGCGGCTCCGGTGGCGGCCCGACGCAAGACCCGCGAGCGGATCGCGTGGGGCCTGGTCGGAGCTCTCGCCGTCGCGGCGGGGGCGCTCGCGTTCGTGGCGCTGAAGCCCAAGCCGGCCTCGAAGCCGGTGATCTTCGAGCTGACGCCGCCCGCGCAGGTCCGATCGGTGGACCTGCCCCGCATCTCGCCCGATGGGAGGCGCCTCGCGTTCAATGCCCGGGATTCCTCGGGCGTCCAGAGCATCTGGGTCCGGAACATGAACTCGCTCGACGCGCAGCGCCTTCCGGGGACGGAGGGCGCGACGAGGCCGTTCTGGTCGCCGGACAGCCGATTCCTCGCCTTCTTCTCGGGCGGCAAGCTCTACAAGATCGACGTAGCCGGCGGTCCGCCGATCGCGCTCTGCGACGCTCCGCGCGGGGCGGACGGTTCCTGGGGCGCGAAGGGCGTGATCCTCTTCGACGGATCCACCGGGGACTCGGTACAGAGCGTTCCCGCCTCGGGAGGCGTCGCAACCGGCGCCACCGTGATCGATCGAGCGCACGGCCAGACACAGACGGCGTGGCCGGAGTTCCTGCCCGACGGCCGCCACTTCCTCTACGTCGCCTATGGATCGGGACCGGAAGGCCAGGAGCTGCGCATCGGTTCGCTCGGCTCGATGAAGTCCCAGGCGCTGGGGACCGTGGCCTCGCGAGTGGAATTCGCATCGGGCCACCTGCTCCAGGTTCGAAACGGCGTCCTCCTCGCGCAGAAGTTCGACCCCGGTTCGCGCAAGCTCATCGGCGACCCGTTCCCGATCGCGCAGAACGTGGAGGTGGGTGGAACGGGAGCCGCGCGATTCTCGGCCTCGGAGGAGGGAACGCTCGTCTACCGGGCCTCGGCGTCGGGCGGCGGCGAAGAGCTGGTGTGGATGAATCGCCGTGGCGAGCGCACGGGGTCCGTGGGCAACTCCGGCCAGTACCAGGAGCCGGCGCTCTCGCCGGATGGAACGCAGCTCGCCGTAGTCGTCGGATCCGACGGCGGAACGTCGGACATTTGGATCTACGACCTCGAGCGAAACCTCGGCTCGCGGTTCACGTTCGCGCACAAGAACGTGTTCGGTCCGACCTGGTCCCCCGACGGATCTCGCCTCGCCTTCTGGGACGACGGCGATAGCTCGAGAGGCATCTACGCGAAACAGGTCGGGGGGAGCGGAGCCGAGACGCTTCTCCTGCGCGCTCCGGCAGCCGGCGAGACGGACTACTGGTCTTCGGATGGCCGCTGGCTCACGTACATCGAACGCGGTGACGGTACGCGCTGGGACATCCACGCCCTGTCGTTCGACAAGGACTCCGTGCGATCCGTTCCGGTACGCGTCACGCCGTTCAGCGAGTATCAGAGCGCCATGTCCCCCGACGGATCCCTGCTGGCCTACGGTTCCACCGAGTCCGGCGGAAACGAAGTCTTCGTACAGGCATTCCCGGGGCCTGGCGGAAAGTGGAGGATCTCGACGTCCGGTGGAACCGAGCCTCTCTGGCGTGGCGATGGGAAGGAGCTCTATTATCTGGCGCCCGACCGCCAGATCATGGCCGTCACCGTGACGCCCGGCTCGCCGCCTCACTTCTCGCTACCCCACGAGCTGTTCCAGACCGCGGCCAGCCCCAACGTCACCGTGCGCAATCGGTACGA
>JBLMXB010000055.1:0-41886 GCA_050257555.1 Hyphomicrobiales bacterium
GGCCCTCAGAAATGAATTGACAGCACGGGGTTCGGACGCTAGCATCCTCGGGTCCGTACTCGCGGAAGGGCGCCTCGACGGCGTCGCGGACGCGATGCGGAACGTGTTCGAGGACGTGATCCTTCCGCAATTCCCTGAGATCGCAGCATTGAAACGCGCGCTCGTTTCGAGCGGCGCGATCGCGGCCCAGCTCACCGGGAGCGGCTCGACGGTGTTCGGCATCGTCCCCGACCGGGAGCGGGCGCTCGATGTGGCGGCCGGTCTGTCGGGCTGCCGCGCCGAGATACGGGTCGTCCGGACGCTCGAGCGGGGAGTGATCGTGGCGCCGCGTTCCTGATCGTACCGTCCTGTGCAAGGGGCGATGAGTGGTACCACGGGGACCTAGGGGGTTCGGTCCCGGGGGCTTCGAAGGACCGAGGCCTCGAACTCGAGGTGGGTGAGACGGTATGGCTCTCGAGATCACGGAAGTTCGCATCTCACTCCGCGATGACGACAAGCTGAAGGCGTTCGCGAGCATGACGTTCAACGATGCGTTCGTCATCCGCGGCCTCAAGATCATCGAGGGGACGAACGGAATGTTCGTCGCGATGCCGAGCCGTAAGAAGCCGGATGGGACGTATCAGGACATCGCCCATCCGATCAACAACGAGACGCGCGAGTTCATCGAATCGCGCCTCCTCGAGGAGTACGAGAAGGAGCGGGCCCGACAACCGTCCCTCATCGGGGCGCCGACGGCCATTTCCTGATCCGACAGCATCGGGGCCGCCGGCCCCCGTCCCGGAAGACGAAACGCGACCAAACGGATGGGGCGTCGGCAAGTGGTAAGCCAGGAGACTTTGGATCTCCCATTCGGAGGTTCGAATCCTCCCGCCCCAACCACCTTTCGAACGTGATGGCCCGGAGCGTCGCGCTCCGGTAGAATCGGCAGCACGGACGGCCGTGGGCCGTCCGACAGGACCCAAAGCACGAAGACCTCGGTCGGTGGGCCCCGGAGGCATGGACCTCCGGTCCGTCGAGCGCCGCGCGGCGCTCGGGCCCGATTGACGAAGGCGTCAATCGGGCTTTGGGTCGTTTTCGTTTCCGAACGCAGTTCGAGGAGAGGAGAGGTGCGATGACGGTCAAGCTGGCTACGGATCGGCGCGCGGTGCCCGCATCGACCCCGCTTCCGGATCCTCACGAACCCCGCGCCGCCGAGCGGCGTCTCCGGCTCTTCACGGGCAACGCGAATCGCCCCCTGGCGGAGGCGATCTGCGAGAAGCTCGGGATCGATCTGGGCGACGCGACCGTCGACACGTTCGCGGACGGCGAGACGTTCGTGAAGATCAACGAGAACATCCGGGGCTCCGACATCTTCGTCTTCCAGCCGACGTTTCCGCCGGCGTCGCACCTGATGGAGCTCCTGATCATGATCGACGCGGTGCGGCGCGCGTCGGCGCGCCGCGTCACGGCGGTGATCCCGTACTACGGGTTCCAGCGGCAGGACCGGAAGGACCAGCCGCGCGTGCCGATCACCGCGAAGCTCGTGGCGAACCTGATCACGACCGCCGGGGCCGACCGGGTGATGACGATGGATCTCCACTCGGCGCAGATCCAGGGGTTCTTCGACATCCCGTTCGACCACCTGTACGCCGCGCCGGTGCTGGTCGACTACTTCCTCCGCCGCCGGATCCCGAACGTCGTGGTCGTGGCGCCCGACATCGGCAGCGTGAAGATGGCGCGGGCGTACGCGAAGCGCCTCGGCGCGAACCTCGCGATCGTCGACAAGCGCCGCCCCCGTCCCGACGCCGTCGAGATGATGAACGTGATCGGCGAGGTCGAGGGGAAGAACGTCGTGATCTTCGACGACATCGTGAGCACCGGCTCGACCCTGGTCGAGGCGGCGCGCGCGCTCAAGGACGCGGGGGCGCAGGACATCTACGCGGCGGGCACGCACGGCGTGCTCTGCGACGACGCGATGAGCCGGATCGACGCGTCGCCGGTCAAGGAGCTGATCCTCACCGACAGCATCCCGCACCCGGCGGGCACCCTGTCCGACAAGGTGCAGGTCCTGTCGGTCGCGGGGCTCCTGGCCGAGGCGATCCGGAGGATCCACGACGAGGAGTCGCTCTCCTCGCTCTTCATCTGACGCACGAGAACCGAACCCCGGAACCGTAAGGAGCAGCAGCATGGCCATCACGAGTCTGAAGGGCGTCCGCCGCGCCGGCACCGGCAAGGGCGTAACGCGCAAGCTGCGGGCGGGCGGCGCCGTCCCGGCCGTCTACTACGGCCGCGGCGAGGAGCCGATCACGCTCACCGTCGACCGCAAGGACGTCGAAACGCTCTTCCATACGAGCGGGTCGTCGAACGTGATCGTCGACCTCCAGGTGGAGGGGGACGCCGCGTCCGACCGGAAGGCGCTGATCCGCGAGATCCAGCGCGATCCCGTCCTCGGATCGATCCTCCATCTCGACTTCCACCACATCTCGCTCACGGAGCGGATCACGGTCGAGGTGCCGATCGAGCTGACCGGCACGCCGGTCGGCGTGAAGGACGGCGGCGGCATCCTGGAGCACCTCCTCCGCGAGGTCGAGGTGGAGTGCCTCCCGACCGACATCCCCGCCGAGATCACGGTGGACGTCTCGGCCCTGAACATCGGCGACTCGCTCCACGTGAGCGACCTGTCGGCGCCGGGCGTCGAGATCCTGACCGACGCGCACCGCACGATCGCGACCGTCGTGCCGCCGACGGTGCTCGAGGAGGCGAAGCCGGCGGAGGAGGCCGTCACCGAGGAGCCGGAGCTGGTCAAGGAGAAGAAGGAGGAGGAAGCGGGCGCCGAGGGAGGCAAGGAAGGTTAACGAGCCGAAGGTCGTCGTCGGGCTGGGAAACCCCGGCGCGGAATACGCCGCGACCCGGCACAACGTGGGGTTCCTGGCCGTGGACGCGCTGGCCGGACGGCTCGGCCGGTTCTCGGGCTGGAGCGGCGACGCGCGCGAGGCGCGCGGGAAGGGCCGCGCCGGGCGGCACACCGTGGTGCTGGTGAAGCCGCAGGAATACATGAACCGGAGCGGGCTCGCGGTGCGGCGGCTGCTCGCGGAGGGGTACCTCGCCGAGGAGCTCCTCGTGATCTGCGACGACGTCTACCTGCCGTTCGGGACGCTCCGGATCCGGGCCCGCGGCGGCACGGGCGGGCATCAGGGGCTCGAGTCGATCGCGGCGTCGGCCGGGACCGACGGCTTCCCGCGGCTTCGGATCGGCGTCGGGCCGGCGCCGGCGTCGGACCGGCTCAAGGAGTACGTGCTCGAGCCGTTCCTGGAAGAGGAACGGTCGGCGCTGCCGCGCGTGGTCGAGGCGGCGGCGCAGGCGGCCCACGAGGCGGCCGCGGAGGGACTGACCCAGGCCATGAACCGGTGGAACCGGTTCGTGCTCGATCCTGTGGAACCATGAGGGAACGATGAGACTCTACGAAACGACGGTGATCTTCGATCCGGGCCTCGAGGAGGCGCGGATCAACGAGGAAGTCGAGCGCATCACGCAGCCGATCGTCCAGTCGGGCGGCGAGGTGGTCGACGTGCAGCGGTGGGGCAAGAAGAAGCTCGCGTACAACATCCGGAAGCGGCGGGACGGGACGTACATCCACGTCAAGCACAAGAGCCCGGCGGAGCTGATCGCCGAGATGGATCGCCGGTTCCGGCTCAACGAGAGCATCCTTCGCCACCTGACGATCGTCGCCCCGAAGGAATCGCCGCGCGCGGCCGAGGAAGCCGCGAAGGCGGAGGCGGCCGCGGCCGAGCCCGCGAAGACCGCCGAGGCGGGCGCCGCGACGGGCGAGGCGAAGACGGAGTAGCGCGGCGGCCGCCGCGCGCGGCCCCGCTCACACGACACGAGGAGGCATTCATGGCACGCGATGGCGAGTCGCGGTCGTTTCGCCGCAAGTTCTGCAAGCTCTGCTTCGACAAGGTCGACCGGATCGACTACAAGGACGACCGCCGGCTGAGCCGGTTCATCACCGACCGCGGGAAGATCGTGCCGCGGCGCATCTCCGGGACGTGCGCCCGGCATCAGGCCCAGATCACCGAGGCCGTGAAGCGCGCGCGCATCCTGGCGCTCCTGCCCTTCACCAGTGACCAGTACCGCTGATCCCGAGCGGGCGGGGACGCCCGGCGACGCGATCCGCGCCTTCGGCGCGCTCCTCCTGGGGACCGGGCTCATCATGCTGGCGAGCACGGACATCCCGGCGCCCCTGCCGTGGGCGTACGGCCTCCTGCCGCTCGCGCTCCTCTGGCTGGAGCGCCACGTCGGGCTCCTGTACGGGACGCTGGCCGCGACGGCGACGCTGGGCGCCGTGTACGCGGCCGGCGTCACGGAGCCGCCGCAGCTCCTCTTCGTGGCCGTTCTGGCCGCGTCGGGCCTCCTGCTCGGGCTCTCGACGCGCCGCGGCGCCCGCGCCTCGACCGCGCTCACGCTCGCGGCGGCGCCGGTGCTCCTCGTGGCGGTGGGGTACCTCTTCCTCGGGGGGATGGAGGAGCTGACGAAGATGCTGGCGGCGCGCCTGGAGGAGGTGCGGCGGATGGAGACGGAGCACCGCGTGTCGCAGGTGCTCGGGCTCTCCGCGGCGGAGTTCGAGCGGGCGCTCGGGGAGACGGGGAAGCTCTGGACGCTCCTCCTCCCCTCGCTCTTCGCGCTCAAGTGGATCGTGGTGCTCGGCATCAACTGCTGGCTCGCCTCGATCCTCTTCCAGGCGCGGAACGGGTTCCCCGCGTTCCACGAGTTCTCGACGTGGCGGGTCCACCCGGCGGGCGCGTGGGCGCTCGCGCTCTCGCTCGTGCTGATCGTGACGCGGCTGCCGGCCGCGCTGGAGGCCGGGGTGAACCTGGCGTTCCCGCTCGCGGTGGCGTACACGATCCAGGGCTTCGCGGTCGCGCGCTTCGCGGCGATCGCGCTCCAGATCCGCGGCGTGGTGCAGGTGGCGATCGTGGTGCTGATCGTCCTGATGCCGATCCTGCTCGTGACGTTCCTGGGGATCGGCTTCTTCGACGCCTGGTACGACTTCAGACGACGGCTGGTGCTGGGCCCCGACGCGGCGTCGGGACCGGGATCCGGCCGTGACGACGTGTAGCGAACCGTTTCGATTCGAGGAGGCATTTCGATGGAGATCATCCTGCTGGAAGACATCGCCGGGCTCGGCAAGCGCGGCGCGTCGGTGCGCGTCGCCGACGGATACGCGCGCAACTACCTCCTGCCCCGGAAGAAGGCGATCGAGGCGATCGGCAACGCGCAGGCCGTGTTCCGCGATCGCGAGCGGGCGCGCCTCTCGCTCGAGGCGAAGCATCGCCAGGCGGCGCAGTCGCTGCGCGACCGCCTCGCGCAGGTCTCGCTCCAGTTCAGCGTGCAGGTCGGCGACGAGGACCAGCTGTACGGCTCGGTCACCGCGGCGGAGGTGCACGACGCGCTCGTGGCGCAGGGCTTCGAGGTGGAGAAGAAGGCCGTGCGGCTCGAGGAGCCGATCAAGGCCCTCGGCGTCTTCGAGGTGCCGGTGCACCTCTTCCAGGACATCGAGGCACCGGTGAAGGTATGGGTCGTCCGGCAATGACCGCGCGCGGACCCCTCACGCTCGCGCTCGCCGCCCTGGCCGCCGCCGTGATCGCGGGGTGCGGCTCGACGGCGCCGAAGCCGGCCGACGGAAGCGCCGGCGCGTCCGGCGCGGCCGCGACGTCGCCGGGCGCGCCGCGCGTCTGGGCCCCGCCGGTCGCCGACACCCTCGGGCCGACCGTCGCGATCGTCGGATCGCGCCGCTTCCGCGCCAGCGAGGTCGACTCCCTGATCGCGTCCGCCCCCGCGCAGGCACAGCAGCAGCTCCGCACGCGCGACGGCTACAAGAACCTGCTCGAGCGGCTCACGGCCGAGGAGGCCGTCTACCAGGCGGCGACGCAGGCGGGGTTCGCGAAGGATTCGACCTATCAGGCCGACCTGGCGAAGGCCGCGCGCGATCTGCTGGTACGGCAGTACTACCAGCGGCACGTGAACGCGTTCCCCCAGCCGAGCGATTCCGCGGTCGCGGCGTTCTACGAGGAGCACAAGTCCGACTTCGCGGTGCCGGCGCGCGTCCGCGTGCGGCACATCCAGCTCGCGACGCGGGCGAAGGCGGAGGCGCTCCGGAAGCGGCTCACCGCGGGCGGGCTCTGGGACGCGCTCTGCAAGGCGAACTCGACCGACGCGAAGACGAAGAACGACGGGGGCATCGTCGGGTACGTGACGCCGGGCACCGACCTCGTGCCGGGGATCGGCAAGGCGCCGTCGATCGTCGCGGCGGCGTTCGCGCTCCAGGAGGGCGAGATCAGCCAGCCGCTCAAGACCGACAAGGCGTGGCACCTGATCCGCGTGGACGACCTCCAGCCGAAACACACGCCGCCGCTCTCCGATTTCAGCGCGCGAATCCGCTCGCAGCTCGAGTCGCAGGCGCAGGACGCGTATTCGAAGGCGTTCCTCGACTCGCTCGAGCAGGCGCGGAACACGAAGATCTTCGACGATTCGATCGACGTCGCGCTCTCCCCGGTCAAGTCGCCGCAGGACCTCTTCCAGGCGGCGCAGTCCGCGACCGGGCCGCGCGACCGCATCGCGCTCTATCAGGACGTCGTGAAGCGGTTCCCGGACGATCCGATTTCGGCGCGCGCGTCGTTCATGATAGGATTCACGTACGCGGAGGATCTGCAGGACTACACGGCGGCCCGCGCGGCGTTCCAGGAGTTCCTTCGCCGCTATCCGAAGTCGGATCTCGTCGACTCCGCGACCTGGATGATGCAGAACATGGACAAGCCCGCGCCGGAACTCAAGGATTCGCCCGAGGGCGGCGGGGGCACGCACGCGGCGCCCGACTCCACGCGGTAGTCGGGCCGGCCAGGGACCGGCGCGCCACCATGAGCATGATTCCCGTTCGCGTCGGTGGGCTGGCCATCGACGAGCGGACCAAGAACCCCGTCGTGCTGCTCCAGGAGATCGAGGGGACGCGCGTCCTCCCGATCTGGATCGGCCCGATGGAGGCCGGAGCGATCCAGAGCGAGCTCGTCGGGAAGAAGTTCCAGCGGCCGCTCACCCACGATCTGCTCGCGTCCGTGATCGAAGGGCTGAACGGGAAAGTCTCCCGCGTCGTGATCACCGACCTCAAGGACTCCACCTTCTTCGCGAGCGTCTACCTGGACGCGGGCGGCAACTCCGTGTCGATCGACGCGCGACCGAGCGACTCGATCGCGCTCGCGCTCCGCGCGCGGGCGCCGATCTTCATCCTCGACAAGCTGTTCGAGAAGGCGATCGAGGGTCCGGTCCGCGAATCCGCCCCGCCCGAGAAGTCCCCCGAGGAGAAGGCGGAGGACCTGCGTCACTTCCTCGAGGAGCTGCGCCCCGAGGACTTCGGCAAGTGGGATCCCGAGGACTCCTGATGGCCGCGCGACGGACGGCGGCCGCGTGATCGCCGCGCTCGGCGACTGGACCCCGGTCGTGCCCTCCTCGGCGTTCGTCGCGCCCACCGCGCTCGTGGTGGGCGACGTCGTCTTGGGGGAGGGGGCGTCCGTCTGGTACGGCGCCGTCGTGCGTGGCGACGTCGCGCCGATCCGGATCGGCGCGCGGACGAACGTGCAGGATCTCTGCGTGCTCCACGCGACGACCGGGCGTCCCGGGCTCTTCCTCGGGGAGGACATCACGGTGGGGCACCGCGCGATCCTCCACGGCGCGACCGTGCGGGACCGCTGCCTGATCGGGATGGGCGCGATCCTCCTCGACGACTGCGAGATCGGCGAGGAGTCGCTGGTCGCGGCGGGGAGCGTCGTCCTCGAGCGTCTCCGCGTGCCGCCGCGCTCGTTCGTCGCCGGCACCCCTGCGGTCGTGAAGGGGCCGATCCCGGACGCGCTCCACGCGCAGCTCCGCGCCTCCGCCGACGCGTACGTCTCCCTCGCGAAGAGCCATGCGGCGATCCGCGCGTAGCGTCCCGCTCGTCGCGATCGGCACGCTCCTCGCGCTCCTCGCGATCGGGGTTCCGGCCGGCGCCGCGCCGGCGGCTCCGCCCGCGACGCCGCCCGCGTCAGCCGCCGCGCCCGCCACGCCGAACCCCGCCGCGCCGGCCCCCGCCGCCCCCGCCACAGCCGCGCCGGCCGCGCGCCGCTACCCGACCCGCCGCGCCGCCGAGATCAAGGCGCGGCTCCTCGAGCGGCTCCCCGGGACGCCGCTCGCCGCGCTCGCGGCCGAGTACGTCGGATCGCCGGACGTGATCCGGCTCGATCCCGTGGCGCGCGCCGCCGAGCAGCTCTGGGCCGCGCGGATCGGGCTCACGGGGAACCCCGACAAGGAGCAGCGGAAGACGCTCCAGACCGTCGTGACGCGCCTCGAGGGGTGCCCGATCGATTCCGTCGCGCTCGAGCGGGCGGACGTCGGTCTCACGAAGATCGGCGTCGTCGTGCCGCTGAGCGGGCGCTACGAGCGGTACGGGCGGACGTTCGTGAACGGGCTCCGCCTCGCCGTGGACGAGCACAGCCGGGCGTACGCGCCGGCGGCGTCCCTGATCCTCTACGACAGCGAGGGCGATCCGCTCGTCGGCGCGCGGAAGGCGCGCTGGCTCCTCCGCGACCACGGCGTGTCGCTCCTGATCGGGGAGCTCTTCTCGGCCAGCACGGCGCCGCTCGCCGCGGCGACGCAGGTGGTCGGCGCGGTCCTGATCTCGCCGTCGGCCCCGAACGAGCGGCTCGCGATCCTCGGGGACGGAGTCTTCCAGCTCCACGTCCCGCCGGTCGCCCTCGCCGGCGCTTTGGTCCGGGCCGCGAAGGACTCGGGGACGCCGCCCTCGCTCGCGATCCTCGCGAGCGATAGCCCGGACGACTCGCTCGCGATCGCGGCGATCGAGGGCGCGGCCTCCGTCGAGGGGGTCGCGATCGCGGGGATCCAGCGGGTCCCCGCCACGACCGTCGACCTCACGGTCCCGCTCGCGGCGCTCAAGGCGAAGAAGGGGACCGCGCTCGCGCTCCTCGGGCCCGACCGGCTGATCGGCGTCGCGGCGCCGCAGGTGAAGATCGCCTGGCCGACGGTCCGGGTCGTCGGGCTCGAGTCGCTCGATCCGGAAGGGCTGAACCACGAGGCCCGGACGGCCCTCGAGGGCGCCTCGTTCATCATCTCCGACTACGCGATCCAGGGCGCGCCGGGCGACTCGTTCGCGGCGCGCTACCAGCGATCGTTCAAGGAGCCGCCGACGCGGATGTCGGTGCGCGGCTACCTCACGGGGCTCGCGGTCACCCGCGCGCTCGAGCTGGGATGCGTGAACGCCTCCGGGCTCAAGGAGGCGCTCCGGGCCGAGGTCTACGAGACGGCCGAGGGGCGGCGGCTCCACGCGCTCCGCCCGGTCGTCGCCGCGGAGCCCGAGCGGCTCGTGATCCGCGCCGGCAAAGCCGTCGCGCCCTGACGCCGGACACGATGCGCGCTTGAATCGCCGTCCCGCATGGGCTACGGTGGCGCGGGGTTTCCGCGGATGGAAACCCGTTGGAATGTAAGACACTTACGCGATGGAGGATCGCTCCATGGTCCGCTTCCGGACGACGTTCGCCGCGCTCGCGCTCACGGCCCTCGCGGCCTCCCTCTTCTCCCCGATCGGCTGCGCGAAGCGGTCCGACGAGATCGTCATCGGGGAATACGGCTCGCTGACGGGCGGCACGGCGACGTTCGGCATCTCCTCCAAGAACGGGATCGAGCTCTACGTCGACGACCGGAACGCGACCGGCGGGATCGGCGGCACGAAGATGAAGGTGATCGTCGAGGACGACCAGTCGAAGCCGGAGGAGGCCGCGACGGCGGTCACGAAGCTGATCGACCAGGACGGCGTGATCGCCGTGCTGGGCGAGGTCGCCTCGAGCCGGAGCATGGCCGCGGCGCCGTACTGCCAGCAGTCCCAGGTCCCGATGATCACGCCGTCGTCGACGAACCCGAAGGTCACGGAGATCGGCGACTACATCTTCCGGGTCTGCTACATCGATCCGTTCCAGGGGATGGTGATCGCGAAGTTCGCCAAGAACACGCTCGGCTTCACGAAGGCCGCGATCTTCCGCGACAACAAGAACGACTACTCGGTCGGGCTCGCCAACTACTTCGCGGAGTCGTTCCAGGCGATGGGCGGGACGATCGTCGCCGACGAGGCGTACTCCGAGGGAGACCAGGACTTCAAGGCGCAGCTCACGGTCATCAAGTCGAAGCACCCGCAGTGCATCGTCGTGCCGGGGTACTACACCGAGGTCGGCCTGATCGCGCGCCAGGCGCGGGAGCTCGGGATCACGGTGCCGCTCCTGGGCGGCGACGGGTGGGTCTCCGACCGTCTCCTCGAGATCGCGCAGGACGCGCTGAACGGATGCTATTTCGTGAACCACTACTGGGAGGGGGATCCCAACCCGGTCGTGCAGAAGTTCGTGACCGAGTACCGGAAGCGCTACCACGAGACGCCGGACGGTCTCGCGGCCCTCGCGTACGACGCGGCCGGCGTGCTGACGCACGCGCTCGAGCGGCTGAAGGAGCAGGACCCGAAGGCGTTCGACGCGCTGAAGGGCCCGCGGAACGACGCCCAGAAGGCCGCCCGCGCCAAGCTCCGCGACCTGATCGCCGCCACGAAGGACTTCCCCGGCGTCACCGGGCGGATCTCGCTCGACGCGAAGCGGAACGCGGTCAAGCCGGCGGTCTTCCTCGGCATCGAGAACCGCCAGTACAAGTTCGTCGCGGCCGTCGAGCCGTAGGACGGGACGCGCCGCCCTCGTGCAGGAACTCTTCCAGCAGCTCGCGAACGGGATCGCCTGGGGGAGCATCTACGCCCTGATCGCCCTCGGCTACACGATGGTGTACGGCATCCTCCGGCTGATCAACTTCGCGCACGGCGACATCTACATGGTCGGCGCGTTCACGGCGTACTTCACCGCGCGGTGGATCGGCGCCGACGGCTCCCACGCCTCGCCGATGGCGGCCGTGATCGTCCTCGCGAGCGCGATGGTCGCCTGCGCGCTCCTCGGCGTCCTGATGGAGTTCTTCGCGTACCGTCCGGTGCGCCGCTCGTCGCGGCTCACGGCGCTGATCACGGCCATCGGCGTGTCGCTCCTGCTCGAGAACCTCGGCATCCGGATCTTCGGGGCCGATCCCAAGTTCTTCCCGCAGGTGATCGCCCCGCGCACCATCCGCCTCCCCGGCGGCGTCCTGGTCACGAACCACCAGATCATGGTCGTCGTCGTCGCGCTCCTCCTGATGGCGGCGCTCACGCTCTTCATCACGAAGACCCGGACCGGCCGGGCGATGCGCGCGGTCTCGTGGAACCGCGACGCCGCGAGCCTGATGGGGATCAACGTGAACCGGATCATCACGGTCACGTTCGCGATCGGCTCGGCGCTCGCGGCGGCCGCCGGCGTGCTGGTGGGGCTCACGAACCCCAAGATCGAGCCGTTGATGGGCATCATGCCCGGGCTCAAGGCGTTCGTCGCCGCGGTGCTGGGCGGGATCGGCAACATCCCCGGGGCCGTCGTGGGCGGCATCGTGATGGGCCTCTCCGAGTACCTCGTGGTCGGCTACATCTCCTCCACGTTCCGCGACGCCATCGCGTTCGTGATCCTGATCCTCGTCCTCCTGATCAAGCCGGCCGGGCTCTTCGGCCGGAACGTGGCGGAAAAGGTCTAGCGTGCTCCGCCGCCTCCTCCTGGGCGCGGCGACGATCGGCGCCGTCTGGGCGGTCGATCAGATCCTCGTCCACGGCCTGAACCCCTACTACTACCGCGTCCTCGTGCTCTGCGGCATGAACGTGATCCTCGCCCTGAGCCTGAACCTGATCAACGGCGTCACCGGGCAGTTCTCGATCGGGCACGCCGGCTTCATGGCGGTCGGCGCGTACACGTCGGCGGCGTTCACCGTCTACGCCGTGCCGCGCTGGTTCGGCGTGACGCCCGACGCCGGCGCGGCCGCGGCGTTCCTCCCGTTCCTGGTCGCGATCCTCCTCGGCGGCTCCTGCGCGGCCGTCATGGGCATCCTGGTCGGGCTTCCGTCGATGCGGCTCCGGGGCGACTACCTCGCGATCGTCACGCTCGGCTTCGGCGAGATCATCCGCGTCGCGATCCTGAACATCGACGCGGTCGGCGGCGCGCGCGGCTTCGCCGGCGTGCCGCAGCGGGCCGACTTCGCCTGGGTCCTCGCGTGGGTCGTCATCACGTTCGTCGTGATCCGGAACATCATCCGGAGCTACCACGGGCGCGCGCTCCTCGCGATCCGCGAGGACGAGATCGCCGCCGAGGCGCTCGGCGTGCCGACGACGCGGTACAAGGTGGCCGCGTTCGTGATCTCGGCCTTCTTCGCCGGAGTGGCGGGGGCCCTGTTCGCGCACTACACGTACCTCCACACGAATTCCTTCACGTTCATGAAGTCGATCGAGGTGATCGTGATGATCGTGCTCGGCGGCATGGGGAGCCTGAGCGGCGCGATCCTCGGCGCGACGCTCCTGACCGCCCTCCCCGAGATCCTCCGCTTCGCGAGCGCCGACCGCCTGATCATCTACTCGGCGCTCCTGATCGTGCTGATGATCGCGCGTCCCCAGGGGATCATGGGGCACCGCGAGATCACGATGGCATGGCTCACGCGGCGGTTCCGCCGCGGCGGCGGCGGTGGCGGCCGGGGCACGGCGGCCGGGACGCCGGACGCCGAGGGGAGCGGCGCGTGACCGGGGCGACGGCGGCACGCCGCGGCGGGCACGAGCGGGCGGGCGCGGACGGCGGGCCGCTCCTCGCGCTCGAGCACGTGACGTGCGCGTTCGGCGGGCTCAAGGCGGTGGCCGACCTCGACCTCTCGCTCCCGCCCGGGATCCTGGCGGGGCTGATCGGACCGAACGGCGCGGGGAAGACGACGATCTTCAACCTCGTGACCGGGGTCTACGCGCCGACGGCGGGACGGATCGTCCTGGCCGGGAAGGCGATCCACGGGAAGGCGACGTGCCGGATCGCCCGGGACGGCGTGGCGCGCACGTTCCAGAACCCGCGGCTCTTCGCCGAGCTGACCTGCCTCGAGAACGTGCAGATCGCGAGCCATCTCCACTGCCACGCGACGTTCGCCGACAGCGTCTTCGAGACGGGGCGCTCGCGCGCGGAGGAGCGCTCGATCCTCGACCGGAGCCGCGCCCTCCTCGAGGAGTTCCGCCTCGCGCGATACGCGGAGGAGAAGGCGCGGAACCTGCCGTACGGCGACCAGCGCCGCCTCGAGATCGCGCGCGCCCTGGCGAGCGAGCCGCGGCTCCTCCTCCTCGACGAGCCGGCGGCCGGGATGAACCCGCAGGAGACCGTCGCCCTCATGCGCCTGATCCACGACGTCCGCGCGCGGTACGGGCTCACGGTGCTCCTGATCGAGCACGACATGAAGGTGGTGATGGGGATCTGCGAGCGGATCACGGTGCTCGACCACGGCGTCAAGATCGCCGAGGGGCCGCCGGACGCGATCCGGCGCGACCGGCGCGTGATCGAGGCGTACCTGGGAGAGGACGCGTGAGCCTGCTCGCGCTCGAGGACGTCCACGTCCATTACGGCGCGATCCACGCGCTCAAGGGGATCTCGATCGAGGTCGCGCGCGGCCAGATCGTGACCCTGGTCGGCGCGAACGGGGCGGGGAAGAGCACGACGCTCCGCGCCGTGTCGAACCTCCTCAAGCCGAGCGCCGGCGCGATCCGGTTCGACGGGCGGTCGATCGTCGGCACGCCGCCGCACGAGATCGTCGGGCTCGGCGTGTCGCACGTGCCCGAGGGGCGGCTCGTCTTCGCGAACCTCTCGGTGGACGACAACCTGGAGCTGGGCGCGTACCGGCGGCGCGACCGGAGGGAGATCGAAGCCGACCGCGCGCGCGTCTTCCGCCTCTTCCCGCGGCTCCTCGAGCGCCGCCGGCAGTCCTCGGGGACCTTGAGCGGCGGCGAGCAGCAGATGCTGGCGATCGGGCGGGCTCTGATGGCGCGGCCGAAGCTCCTCCTGATGGACGAGCCGAGCCTCGGCCTGGCGCCGATCCTGGTCCGGGAGATCTTCGCCACGATCCGGGAGATCCGGGAGCAGGGGACGACGATCGTGCTGGTCGAGCAGAACGCCCGGATGGCCCTCGCCGTCGCGGACTACGGCTACGTGCTCGAGACGGGCGAGATCCGCCTCGCCGACCGCGCCGCGGCGCTCCTCGCGAACCCGGTCGTCCAGGAGGCGTACCTGGGGGGGAGCGCGTGACGCCCCGCCGCACGGCGGCCGCGGATGCGGCGGCGCTCCGCGCCCTGCCGTCAGTGGAGGCGCTCCTCGGGACGCCGGCGCTCCGCGCGCTCGCCGCGCGCGCCCCGCGTCCGATCGTCGTCGCGTCCGTGCGCGCGGTGCTCGCCGACGCGCGCGCTCGGATCCGCCGCGACGGCGCCCCCGCGCCGGACCCGGCGTCGCTCGCGCGCGCGGCCGCCCTCCGGGCCGAGGCGGCGCTCCGGCCGAGCCTCCTCCCGGTGATCAACGCCACGGGCGTCGTGCTCCACACGAACCTCGGCCGCGCCCCGCTCGCGGAGGAGGCGGTCGAGGCGGTCGTCGAGGCGGCGCGCGGCTACACGAACCTCGAGCTCGACCTCGACCGCGGGACGCGCGGCTCGCGGACGGCGCACCTGGAGCCGCTCCTGACCGAGCTCCTCGGCGCCCCGGCGGCGCTGGTCGTGAACAACAACGCGGGGGCGATGCTCCTCGCGCTCAACACGCTCGCGGCGGGGAGGGAGGCGGTGGTCTCCCGGGGCCAGCTGGTCGAGATCGGCGGCTCGTTCCGGATCCCGGAGATCCTCGAGCGCGCGGGCGCGACGCTCCGGGAGGTCGGGACGACCAACAAGACGCGGCTCGGCGACTACGAGCGCGCGATGGGGTCCCGGACCGGGGTCCTCCTCCGGGTCCACCCGAGCAACTTCGCGATCGTGGGGTTCGCCGCGGACGTGCCGCGGGCCGACCTGGTGCGGCTCGCCAAGCGGAAGCGGGTGCCGTACCTCGAGGACGTGGGGAGCGGCGCGCTCGTCGATCTCACCCCGCTCGGGCTCCCCGCCGAGCCGCTCCTCCGGGAGGCGCTGGCCGAGGGGGCGCCGCTCGTCTGCGCGAGCGCGGACAAGCTCCTGGGCGGCCCGCAGGCCGGCATCCTCGCCGGCTCGAAGGCGCTGATCCGCGCCTGCCGCGCGAACCCGATGGCGCGCGCGCTCCGCGTCGACAAGCTGACCCTCGCGGCGCTGGCCGCGACCCTCCGCCTCTACCGCGATCCGGAGCGGCGGAACGCCGCGATCCCCGTGCTCCGCATGCTCGGCGAGCCGGCCGCCGCCGTGCGCGCGCGCGCCCGGCGCGCGCTCCGGCTCCTCGGCGCGGAACGCGCTGTAAAGACGGGCGCGGAGGTGATAGCCTCCACCGGCGAAGTGGGGGGCGGCGCCATGCCGCTCGCGCGCGTCCCCTCGTTCGCGCTCGCGCTTCGCGCTCCCCGCGGGCGGGCGGAGGAATTCGCCCGCGCGCTTCGACTCGCTCCGGATCCGGTCCTGGGCCGGATCGAGGCCAATCGACTGATCTTGGACATGCGAACCGTGCCGTCCCGCGACGTGCCGCGGCTCGCGGCCACGGTGGCTCGTGTCGTGGATGAGGAGGGGTAGGAACGTGGCGATCGATACCGACGTGGAGCGCTACGCCGATCCGCAGGGCTTCGCCCGCGAGGTGAACCTGCCGCTCCTCGGCGTCGCGCGCGTCCCGCCGATGCCGGCCGGCGCGTCCGTCACCGCGCTCCTCCAGGGATCGGCCGTCGACGCGGTCGGGCCGATCGTGGACGGCCTCGTCGAGACCCGGCGCTCGCTCTCGCTCCACACGCTCCTGCTCGCGGGCTTCCCGCACGACCCCGAATGTTTCGCCGCCGGCCTCGCGATCGGCCGGGAGTGGAGCCGTCGCGGGCTTCGGATCGCGGTCGTCGACCTCGACTTCTGGAATCCGACGGTCGTCCGCCCGATCGACCAGCCGGGCGAGGGGTTCGTCGACGTCCTCGAGTACGGCTGCTCGTTCGGCCGCGTCGCGTGGGAGCTGGTCGCCGACCGCCTCTGGGTCGTGGGGCCCGGGAGCCATCCGCCGGACGAGGACCGGATCGCGGAGCACGCCGACTGGCCCCGCGCCTCGCGCGTCTTCTCGGGGCAGGTCGACGTCGCGCTCTTCGTGGCGCCGCTCCTCGACCGGCGCGGGTTCACGGGGAAGCTCTCGAAGCGGATGGACGCCGTGCTCCTCGCCGCCTCGGTCGAGCGGACGGCGCGCGCCGACCTCCGCGACGCCTTCCTCGAGCTCTGGGGCTCGGACGCGCCGATGATCGGCTGCGTCGGGATCGAAGGTCCGGGGGCCGGGGCGGCCGCCGACGAAGGCGACGCGGCGTCCGTCTCCGACGCCCCGTACGAGGGGGACGCGCGCCGCGTCCCGGCGATCGCCGGCGTCTCGATCGCGGAGGTCGAGGCGGAGGCGACCCCCGTGGCCGCGTCCCACGCTCCGGCCCTCGAGGAAGGCGCGCCGCCGCTCGAGGAGGACGCCGACGACGGGATGGTCGAGACCCTCGAGCGCGAGCTCCGTCGCGACACGGTCCGCGCCCGGCCGCGCCGCGGCCTCGGACCGGCCGCGATCTGGATCGGCGTCGCCGCGGTCATCGCGCTGGCCGCCGCGATCTTCGATCTCGTGCGGACGTCCGACCTGACGAGCGGGAACGGCGCCGTCCAGGCGCCGCAGCCGGCGGGCGAGGAGCCGATCGGCACGCCGCCCGAGGCGCCGGTCCGCTCCGGCCTCGGCGGCGGCACGCCGGCCGCGCTCCCCGACGTCGGCACGCCCGCGAGCACGCCGCCCGCCGCCTCGGCGACCGCGGGGACGAAGGGCACGGCACCGCCCGCGAAGGGCCCGGACGTCGCGACGCACGAGGCGCAGACGCCCGCCGCGACGGCCCCCTCCGCCACGACGCCCGCCGCCACGACGCCCGCCGTGAAGCCGCCGGCCGCGGAGCGCGCCGCGGCCACGAAGCCGGGGACCGCCCCGCCGGTCACGCCCGGCAAGGCGGGCGACACGTCGCTCCCGTTCCGCGTCCACGTCGCGTCGTTCCGCTCGGAGACGAAGGTCCAGGGGATCGTGAGCGACCTGAAGCGGAAGGGCCTCGAGGCCTGGTACGAGCCCGCCGGGGATCTCCCGGGCTGGTATCGCGTCTTCGTCGGCCGGTTCCGGACGGAGGAGGACGCCCGCGCGTACGCGTCGTGGCTGCTCGACCGGAAGCTCGTCGACCGCGCCCACAGCTATCCGATCACCGCGAGGTAACGCCCCGTGTTCCTCAAACGACTCGACATCCAGGGCTTCAAATCCTTCCCGCAGCGCGTCCGCGTCGACTTCGGGCCCGGCATCACCGCGGTCGTCGGCCCGAACGGGAGCGGCAAGACGAACATCGTCGAGGCGATCCGCTGGGTCCTGGGCGAGCAGAACATGCGCCACCTCCGCGGCGACACGCTGGAGGACGTGATCTTCACCGGCTCCGCGCAGCGGAAGCCGCTCGGCATGGCCGAGGTCACGCTGACGCTCCTCAACAACCGGGGCGTCCTCCCGTCCGAGTACACCGAGGTCCAGATCGCGCGCCGCACGTTCCGGAGCGCGCAGAGCGAATACTTCATCAACAGGAACCTCTGCCGGCTCCGCGACGTCCGCGACCTCTTCCTCGACACCGGGATGGGCTCGCACGCGTACTCGCTGATCGAGCGCGGCATGGTCGACAACGTCCTCTCCGACGAGTCGGGGCACCGGCGCTTCCTCTTCGAGGAGGCGGCGGGGATCATGCGGTACAAGACCCGGAAGAAGGAGGCGCTCCAGAAGCTCGACCTGACGCTCACCGACCTCACGCGCGTCGGCGACGTGATCGGGGAGATCGAGCGCGAGGTGCGGTCGCTCGCGCGCCAGGTGGGGAAGGCGCGGCGGTACGGGCGGCTGCGCGACGAGATCCGCGCGATCGACCTGGCGCTCGCGAAGGAGGACCTCGACCGGCTGACCGCGCACACGTCCGGCTTCGAGACCGACCGGCAGGCGATGGAGAACCGCCGCGCCGAGCTGGCGGGCCATCTCGCGCGCCAGGAGGCGGAGCTCGAGGAGCTGAAGCTCGACCTCCTGAAGCGCGAGGGGGAGGTCCGGCTCGCGCAGGAGTCGCTGAGCGAGCACGAGGCGAAGGGGGCGGCGCTCCTGAACGAGGTCGCGGTCCTCCGCGAGCGGCGGGCGGGCCTCGACGAGAAGCTCGCGCACGCGCGCTCCGAGGCGGCCCGGCTCCGCCAGAGCGTCGAGGAAGTGCGCGCCGCGGCGGCCCGTCTCGAGGAGGAGCGCGGGCGGCTCGAGCGGCTCCAGAGCGACAAGCGGACCGAGGAGGAGGGGCTCGCCGAGCGGCTCGGCGCCATGCTGCCGACGCTCGAGGAACAGCGCGCGGCGCTCACCGAGCGGAAGCAGCTCTCGCTCGACCTCTTCCAGGCGCGGGTGCAGCAGGAGACGAGCGCCCGGGCGCTCCGCCTCCGCCAGGAGGAGCTCGAGCGGCGCCGCGAGGAGCTCTCGGCGCAGGTCGCCTCCCTCGCGCGCGAGGACGAATCGCTCCGCGCGGGGCTCGAGGTGCTCCGGGCATCGCTCGAATCCGCGGCCGCCGCGGTGGGGCGCGCCCGGGACGGCGTGCGCGACGCGGGCGCGGCCATCGCCGACGTCGAGGCGAGGATCGCGCGGCAGGACGAGGTGGAGAAGCGCGCGCGCGAGGCGCACGCGGCGCTCGAGGCGCGCCACCAGACGCTCAAGGAGCTGAAGGAGCGCTACGAGGGGTACGACGCGTCGGTCCGGTGGCTGGTCGCCGGTCCGACCCGGCCGGATCGGATCCTCGGTACGGTGGGCGACGTGCTCCTGGCCTCCGGCGAGTGGCTCGTCGCGCTCGAGGCGGCGCTCGGCGAGGCGGTCCAGTTCATCGTCGCGGAGCGGACCGACGCGGCGCTCCAGGCGCTCGCGGCGCTCGAGCAGAGCGGCGAGGGGCGCGCCACGTTCATCTCGCTCGACCGGCTCTCGCGGGCGCGCGTCGCCCCGATCCCCGAGGAGGTGCTCGCGGCGCCGGGCGTGCGCGGGCCGCTCCTCGACCACGTCCGCTTCGAGCCCGGGTACGTCACGCTCGCCTCGTTCCTCCTCTCCGGGATCGTGGTGGTCGACTCGATCGAGACGGGCCTCGACCTGATCGCCCGCGCGCCCGACCACCGGCTCCACTTCGTCACGGCGCGCGGCGAGCGCGTGGTCGGGCCGGCGATCGTGCAGGGCGGGAGCGGCGCCACCCGCGCCGGCTCCGTGCTCCGGCGCGAGGACGAGCTGACGGCGCTCCTCGGGCGCATCGAGACGTCGGCCGCCGCGCTGGCGGAGACCGTCGCCGCCTCCGAGGCGCTCCGCTCGGAGCGGGCGCGGCTCGTCGCGTCGCTCGACGCCGCGAACCGGACGCTGGCCGAGGCGGAGCAGGCCGAGCGCGGCTTCGAGGCGCGCCGCGCCGAGCAGACCATCCGCGGCGACGCCCTCGCGAAGGCGGCGGAGTCGGTCCGCGGTGCTTTGACCGGCGTCGAGGCGGACGTCGAGCGGACGCGCGGCGAGGCCGACGCCGCCGAGCGCGCGCTCGCCACGGCCGAGGCGGAGCGCGGGCGCGTGGACGACATCCTCGCGCGCGAGGAGGCCGCGTTCCGCGCCCTCGAGCTGGAGCGCGACCGGATGACGGCGCTCCACGCGGAGACGCGCATCGAGGCGACGCGCTCCCGCACGGCGTTCGAGTCGGCGCAGCGGGAGATCGAGCGGATGCGCGTCTCGGCCGACGAGGCCGAGCGCGACATCGTGAGCCGCGAGCAGGAGGCGGCCGAGACCGAGCGCCGCATCCAGGAGACCGACACGCTCCGCGCCGAGCGGGAGGAGTCGCTGTCGGAGGAGATCCGGATCAAGGCCGAGAAGGAGCTCGCCCTCCAGCAGACGCGCGAGCGGTTCGGGGAGGCGAAGGGGAAGGTCGACGACATCGAGACCCGGACGCGCGATCTGAGGCGCGAGCACGGCGACCTGACCGAGCGGCTCCACCGGATCGAGCTCGAGCGGACCGAGATCGACGGCGAGCGGAAGCGCCTCGCCGAGCGGATCTGGAACGAGTACGAGGTCGACCTCGCGACGTACGTTCCGGTCGCGCCGGCCGCCCTGGCCGAGGACGCGGGCGCGCTCGTCGAGCTGGAGGAGGGGGAGGGCGCCGAGGAGGACGAGGCGCCGGCGGGCGAGACGCCCGCGACCGTGCCGGACGAGGCGATCGTCGACCGCGGGGCGGCGCCCGAGACGTTCGGCGCCGGGACCGAGGACGGCGCGCCGTCCGCCGCGGAGCGGCGCGAGCGGCTCCGCGCGCTCCAGGAGAAGCTCCGCGGGCTCGGCCCGGTCAACCTGCTCGCCGTGCAGGACTACGAGGAGCGCCGCCAGCGGCTCTCGTTCCTGAACGGCCAGCGGAAGGATCTCGAGGACGCGCGCCAGCAGCTGCTCGAGGCGATCGAGAAGATCAACGGGACCGCCTCGGAGCTCTTCCTGGCGACGTTCCGGCAGGTGAGCGAGAACTTCCAGAAGGTCTTCACCGGGCTCTTCGAGGGGGGCGAGGCCGCGCTCCTCCTGACCGGCGACGACCCGCTCGAGGCCGAGATCGAGATCATGGCGCGGCCGCGCGGCAAGAAGCCGCAGTCGATCTCGCTCCTCTCCGGCGGCGAGAAGGCGCTCACCGCGATCGCGCTCCTCTTCGCGATCTACCTGGTGAAGCCGAGCCCCTTCTGCATCCTCGACGAGGTGGACGCCCCGCTCGACGACGCGAACGTCGAGCGCTTCGCGCGGCTCCTCCGCGACTTCAGCCGCAACACGCAGTTCATCGTCGTGACCCACAACAAGAAGACGATGGAGACGGCCGACGCGCTCTACGGCGTCACGATGCAGGAGCCGGGCGTCTCGAAGATCGTCTCCGTGCGGTGGAACGAGGAGGCGGATCGGATCGAGGAGACGCCCGTCCTCGCGGAGGCCGAAGCGGAGAACGGCGCGGTCGCGCCGGCCGACGCGGCACCCGTCGAGTCGTAGCCCGCCGTGGGATTCCTCGACCGGATCAAGCAGGGTCTCGCCAAGACCCGGGACGCGCTCTTCGGCCAGATCGAGACGGCGTTCACCCCGGGGCACGCGCTCACCGACGACGACTACGACCGACTCGAGGCGGCGCTCCTCCGCGCCGACGTCGGGCCGGGCGCCACCGACCGCCTCCTCCAGGGCGTCCGATCTCGCATGGGGAAGGGGGAGCCCGATCCTCGATCCGCCCTTCGCGATGAAGTCGAGTCCCTCCTGCGACACGGGGGGCGCGGCGATCACCCGGAGGGCGCCTCCGCAGCCGCCCGCGGAGCGGGCGGCGAGGACCAGCGCCCGGAGGGTGCATCGCCGCGCCCCCATGTCACGCTGGTGGTCGGCGTCAACGGGACGGGGAAGACCACGACCATCGCGAAGCTCGCCCATCACCATGTTCGAGCCGGCGAGTCGGTGCTGCTCGTCGCCTGCGACACGTTCCGGGCGGCGGCGGCCGATCAGCTCGAGATCTGGGCGAAGCGGACCGGCGCCGACATCCTGCGACAGACCGAGGGCGCGGACCCCGCGGCCGTGGCGTTCGACGGGATGGCGCGGGCGAAGAGCCGGAACGACGCGCGCGTCATCGTCGACACCGCGGGCCGGCTCCACGTGAAGTCGAACCTGATGGCCGAGCTCGAGAAGATCCGCCGCGTCATCGACCGGGCGATCCCCGGCGCGCCCCACGAGACGCTGCTCGTGCTCGACGCGACGACCGGGCAGAACGGGCTCGCGCAGGCGCGCGAGTTCGAGAAGGCCGTGCCGCTCACGGGGCTCGTGGTGACGAAGCTCGACGGGACCGCGAAGGGGGGCGTGGCGCTCGCGATCACCGAGGCGCTCGGTGTCCCGATCCGGTGGATCGGGGTGGGGGAGGGGATGGAGGACCTGATCCCGTTCGATCCGGGCGAGTTCGCGGCGGCCCTGATCGCGGCCCCCGAGGCGACCGCGTCCTAGGCGTCCCCCGCGTACGTGACCTGGTTCTTCCCGCGTCCCTTCGCGATCCGGAGGTTCATGTTCGCGCGCGTCCAGAGCTCGTGCGCGAGCTTCTCGCGCGCGGCGCGGTCGAGCCCGCGCGACCGGTCGACGTTGAGCGGGACGTCGGACGGGAACATCGCGCCGCCCATGCTGAGCGTCAGGCGCACCGCGTTCTCGCGCCCGTCGAGGCCCGGCACCAGGATCGCCATGTTCTGGACCTTGAGCCGGAGGCGGTCGCAGATCTCCCGCGCCTCCTCGCGCGTCGTCTCCGCCGCCAGGATCATCGCGAACTCCTCGCCGCCCCACCGGGCCACCGTGTCGAACGGCCGGAGGCTCGACGCCAGGGTCTGCGACAGCTCGCGGAGCACCACGTTTCCGGCCTCGTAGCCGTACGTGTCGTTCACCCGCTTGAAGTCGTCGATGTCGGCGATCACGAGGGAGAGCGGGCGCCCCTCCCGGTACGCGCGCGCGATCTCGTGGTCGAGCTGGCGGCCGAAGTAGGCGCGGTTGTAGACGCCGGTCAGCTCGTCGATCATGACGAGCATGCCGAGCTTCTTCAGCGTGTTCAGGAGGTCGGTCGCGTGCTCGGCGACGACCGTCAGGATCCCGACCCGCTCGTCGGTGAAGAAGTGCGGCGTGCGGCTCCACGCCTCGAGCACGAAGAGGAAGGGCGAGCCGGGCTCGCCGACCCGCGCCATCGCCAGCGCCCGGTACCCTTCGGCGTCGGGCCGCGCCTCGTACGGGGCGACCGCGAGGTGCATCGTCGCGTCCATCGCCTCCGCGTCCACCATCGCGTGGACGTGGCCCGCCTCCTCCACGTCGTCCACGTAGAGCGGCATCCCCCGCGACCCGACCCAGCTCGTCGCGAGCGCGCGGTTCCACGGCTCGCCGTCGCTCACCGGGTTCAGGAACCGCGTGTCCTCGACGTCGCGCTGGAGCGCGTAGAGCCGCGCGTCGTCGCATTCGAGGATCTGCCGGGCCGACGCGAGGATCGTCCGGAGGATGTCGCCGGCGTCGGTCTGGAGGTATTCGGCGTTCCGCTCGTCGCGCGTGAAGAGCTTCCGCTCGACGGAGATGAGGTGGGAGAGGCTCCGGTAGAGGAGCCGGCTCCGGGCGTGCCAGTGGGGTCGCTCGGCGCGGACCAGCGGCGCCTCCGCCTCGCCGGTCTCGAGGTCGGGGAGGAGGAAGCTCTCCTCGGTCTCGCGGACCCGGTAGCGGACGAAGCGCCGCCCCTCGCGCTGGAACCGGTCGACCCGCTCCAGGATGCCGAGCTCCCGGAGGCGCTCGGCGATTTCGAGGGTGAGCGACTCCCGCCGGCCCTCGGCGATCTCGCGCAACGACAATTCGACGAGGCGCTTGCGGTCCTCGGCGGAGGCGTCGTGCAAGGAGAGGGAGGCGAGGAATGCCGTCTGGATGCGCTGTGGCTCGTTCATTCCCCGTAGCTCGCGGAAGCGGACCTGGATGGACGGGAACCTGCGGGCATTATAGCACATACGCGCGGCGCCCCGGCGCCATCCGGGCCAGAATGGCACGGCGCTCCGTGACGCTAACGCCTTTTTCCGCTTGAATTTGCCGGAAAGGTGTGCTACCGTCGCTTTCGTAGCCGGATCGCCTGCCCACGGAAAGGGTGAGCATGGCTTCGAACGTGATTCCCGGACACACCCCAGCCCCTGCCCTCGGGGGACGTGTGCTCCGGCGTCTTCCCCCGGACCTCATGACGCCATCCTCGAATCATTTCATGTTCCAGTCGGGCCCCACGGCCCACGCGCAGGAGCACGCACCATGAAGTCACAGCGTTTCGCCGGGACTTCCCCTCCCCCGGGGCGTTGCACGGATGCCGGAGATGCGGAGGCAGATTCCATGATCGGGCGATTCGGGCGCATCGCTCTCGCCGTACGGCGGGTCGGAATCGGAACGTCCTTGCTCGCGCTTCTCCTCTTCTTGCCGCTCGTGGCGGTGGCCAAGCCGTATCCGACGGACTCCGGGGGCAGCCTGAACGGAGATCCGACGGCGGACGACCAGCCGTCGCCGGCGCCGAAGGGGAACAAGGCGGCGAAGTTCGCAGCACCGGAGCAGAGCCGGTCCATCGAGTCGATCGAGGCGCGTGCGCGCGCGATGAACGCGCGGATCGCCGTCGAGATCTTCTTCCGGCTCATCGCGAACCTCCGGTAGTCGCGGAGGGGCACCCGATCGGGCCGGGCGTTCTTCCCGGCCGCGAGGATCGATGGCGCAGGAACGGAACCACCAGACCGACGGCGCCGGGCTGATCCGTCATCTCGAGGATCTGCTCGCGCACGCCCGGTTCGGGATGGTGCTCGAGACGATCGGCGAGCTCAAGGCGGGCGGTGGCATCCCCGACGACGTCGAGTCGGGGGTCCTCCTCGCGCGCTGCCGCGCGCTCCTCGGCCTCGGACGCTGGAAGGAGGTCGCGGACGCCGCCGAGCGGAAGCTCGAGGAGCTGTACGCGCTCCGCCCCGGCGACAAGCGCGCGCTCCTCGAGTTCCACATCGCGGCCGGCCGCGCCGCCTGGCGCATCGGCCGGCCCGCGCGCGCGGAGGAGCACTTCCGCGCGGCGTATCACATCAGCCGCTGGGAGTTCGAGGACACCGCCGGGATGCTCCGGACGCGGAACCTCCTCGGGCTCTGCTTCCTCGGCGCCGGCGAGCTGCATCGCGCCGCCTCGGAGCTGGCCCGCGGCCAGCGGGAGGCGCGGGACGCCGGCCTCTACCACGAGGAGGCGTCGTTCTCCCTCAACCTGAGCATCGCGCTCCTCAAGCTCGGCCGCCTCGCCGAGGCGGACGAGGAGCTTGCGCGGGCCCGCATGCTCTTCGGCGAGCGGGGCCACTCGCGCGGCAAGGTGCAGTCGCGACTCGTGCGCGCGCTCCTCTTCCGGATGCGGGGCGAGATCCGTCCCGCGGAGCAGGAAGTGCTCGGCGCCCTCTCCGAGGCGGAGGAGCACGGGTTCGAGCGGGAGCGCGTGATCGCGCTCGAGTACGCCGGCGACCTCGCGCTCGACCGCCACGACAACCAGGCGGCCATCGAGGCGTTCGACGAGGGGCTCGTGATCGCGGAGAAGCTGGCCCCCGAGGGGGACCTGATCCCCGAGCTCTGCCGGCGGATCGCGGAGGTCCACGTCCGGATCGGCGAGCCGAACCGGGCGCTGATCACCTGCGAGCGGGGTCTTCGCATCGCGCGCCGTCTCGGAGACCGGTACGAAGAGGCCGCGACGTACCGCGTGATGGCGATGGCGCACCAGATGCTCGGCCAGCGCGAGAAGGCCCTCCGTCAGGCGCAGGAGGGGATCTCGCTCCTCCGGAAGCTCGAGGCGACGCACGAGCTGACGCGGCTCCTCCTCTGGCTGGGCGAGATGATGCTCGCCGGCGGCGACGCCGAGGAGCGGCGCGCGGCGCGCGACCACCTCTGGGAGGCGCGGAGCCACGCGATGTCGATGCATCTCGATGCGTGGGTGGGCCGCATCGAGAACGTGCTCGGCGTCGAGATGAGGCCGACGGCCGCGGCCCCGGCCCGGCGCCACCTGCCCGACGCGATGCCGGCGGGGGCCGACGCCGACTGCTTCCGCCACGGCGTCGTGACGCAGGACGAGCGCGTGCGCGAGGTCGTGCGCGTCCTCGAGCGCGCGGCGCTGAGCCGCCTCCCGATCCTGATCCTGGGCGAGAGCGGCGTGGGGAAGGAGCTCCTGGCCCGCGCGGCGCACGCGCTGAGCGACCGCCGCGGCGAGGTCTTCGTCGTCGGCCATTGCGCCGCCCTCCCCGAAGGGCAGCTCGACGTCGACCTCTTCGGCGAGGAGCTCCCCGGAGGATCCGGCGCGCGGAACGGGCTCTTCGAGACCGCCGATCGGGGCGTGATCTTCCTCGACGAGGTGAGCGAGCTCCTGACCGGCGCGCAGGCGAAGCTCCTGCGCGTGATCGAGACCGGCGAGCTCCGCCGCGCGGGCGGCACCGGGCTCACGCAGGTCGACGTGCGCGTGGTCGCCGCGTCGACGCGCGACCTCGCGTCGCTGGTCCGCCGCGGACTCTTCCGCGACGATCTCTACTACCGCCTGAACGGCATCCGCCTCGAGATCCCCGCGCTGCGCGAGCGCCCCGCCGACGTGGAGCTGATCGGCCGCTACTTCCTCGGGAAGGCGTGCGCCGCGGCGGGGAAGCACGTCGCGCTCGCGCCCGAGGCGTGGGCCGCGCTCGCGGCGCATCCGTGGCCCGGCAACGTCCGCGAGCTCCGGAACGTGATCGAGCGCGCGGTCGCGCTGGCCGCCGATCGCGACCTGCTCGGCGCCGACGCCGTGCGGCCCGAGACCGCCGGCCGCGCCGCGCCCCGGGCGGGAAACGGCCGCGGGCGGTCCGGAACGAAGCGCGTCCCGGGCGTGGACCGCGAGACGATCGTCGAGGCGCTCCGCGTCCACGGCGGCAACCAATCCGAAGCCGCCCGGAGCCTCGGCGGCATGAAGCGGACGACGCTCCTCTACCGGATGAAGAAGCTCGACATCCGGCCGGAGGAGTACGGCCGCGGCTTCCCCGGCTGACCTCCCGCGACGCGCCCCGCGCGCCCCGCGCGGACGGCTTGACCCCGCGCCCCGCGCCCCCTATACTCTGTCGGTCGGCGCGCATCATCTAACGCCAACGTTCGCAACGTCTTGGCTCGCGCGCCGCGACGGCCGCGCCACGCGGCGCGCCGTCTCTGATCCCACGCTTCGTTCGACAAGGAGCTCCGGATGGTCTCGGAACTGATGCGCGGTCTCTCGATCACGCTCTCGCACTTCTTCAAGAAGCCGGTCACGCTCCAGTATCCGGACCAGCGGATGACGATGTTCCCGCGCTTCCGCGGGCTGCACGAGCTCCACCGCTACTCGAACGGCCTCGAGCGATGCGTCTGCTGCGGGCTCTGCGCCGCCGTCTGTCCGGCCGACGCGATCTACATGGAGGCCGCCGAGAACACGCCGACCGAGCGGTACTCCGCCGGGGAGCGGTACGCGAAGCGGTACGACATCGACATGCTCCGCTGCATCTTCTGCGGCTACTGCGAGGAGGCGTGCCCCGAGGACGCGATCTTCCTCGGGCACAATTTCGAGCTCTCCGACTACTCGCGCGACTCCTTCGTCTACAGCAAGGAACAGTTGCTCGTGCCGGTCGGCCAGACGCACACGCCCGGAATCGTCCGCGGCCGCTGACGGCGCCGCGGCGCCGGGGGAGGATCGGGGTTGTCCGACGTCTGGGGATGGGCCGTCGCCTGCGCGTTCGTGGCCGCGATGGCCAACGTCGGCGGTGGGGTCCTCGCGGTCCGCGCCTCGGGCTGGGACCGCGTCCGCCAGTCGTACTTCGTCGCGATCGGCGCCGGCTTCATGCTCGCCGCCGTGCTCCTCCGCATGATCCCCGAGAGCTTCCGGCTGGCCGGGGAGGGGCGGGTCGCGGTGCTCTCCGTCGGCTCGCTGATCCTGCTCGGCTACCTGCTGGTCCACGCCGCGGAGCACGTCCTCGTCGCGCACTTCCACTTCGGCGAGGAGACGCACCACGAGCACTGGGTCGAGCCGGTCGTCGGCACGACCGCGCTCCTCGGCCTCGCCCTCCACACGCTCTTCGACGGCATCTCGATCGGGTCGGGCTTCCTGGTCGGCCCCGGGCTCGGCGTGCTGATCGCGATCGCGATCTTCCTGCACAAGATCCCCGAGGGCTTCACGGTCGCGTCGATCATGGTCGCGGCGGGCCGGTCGCCCCGGAACGCCGTGGGGAGCGCCGCGCTGCTCGGCGCGTTCACGGTGGCCGGCGCGCTCACGATCTCGTTCTGGCGCGCGTCGGTGCACGTCGCGCTCCCGCTCTCGGCGGGCGCGGCGATCTACGTCGCGGCCACCGATCTGATCCCCGCCGTGAACGAGACGAAGGGGATCAAGAAGCCGCTCGGAGTCTTCGCGGGGGTCCTGTTGTTCTACCTGACGGAAGGGCTGCTCGGCCTCCTGGGGATCTGATTGACGGGTCCCGATCGGGGCTGCTACGCTACGCATTCAAACCAACTTGCGCCGGATCGGACGCCTGTTCGGCCCGCCCCGGCCCGTAGTCGAAGGACGGTGATTCTCGATGGGACTCGAAGAGCTCGTACCCGACGGCATCCTCACCACGACCGTCGAGAAGATGGTGAACTGGGCGCGCCGGTCGTCCATCTGGCCCGCCACGTTCGGCCTCGCCTGCTGCGCGATCGAGATGATGGCCACCACGGCCGCGCGCTACGACCTCGCGCGCTTCGGCGCGGAGGTCTTCCGCGCCTCGCCCCGCCAGGCCGACCTCATGATCGTGGCCGGCCGCGTCAGCAAGAAGATGGCGCCGGTGCTCCGCCGCATCTACGACCAGATGCCCGAGCCGAAGTGGGTGATCTCGATGGGCGCCTGCGCCTCCTGCGGCGGTGAGTTCTACGACTACGCGATCGTCCAGGGCGTCGACACGGTCGTGCCGGTGGACGTCTATGTCCCCGGCTGCCCGCCGCGTCCCGAGGCGCTGATCTACGGCATCATGAAGCTCCAGGAGAAGATCGACCGCATGAAGCTCAAGCCCGAGCCCGCGCCCGCCGCCACCGGGCCCGGCGCGCCGAACGCCTGACCGCGCCGATGCCCGCGACCGAGACCGCCTCCGAATTCAAGAGCATCACCATCAACATGGGTCCGCAGCACCCGTCCACGCACGGGGTGCTCCGGCTCGTCATCGAGCTGGACGGCGAGACGGTGGTGAGCTTGAAGCCCGTGGTCGGCTACCTCCACACGGGCATGGAAAAGATCATGGAGGCCAAGACGTACACGAAGGCCATCACCGTGACCGACCGGATGGACTACCTGTCGCCGCTCGGGAACAACATGGCCTACGTCGCGGCCGTCGAGCGGATCCTCGGGCTCACGCTCCCCGAGCGCGCGCAGACGCTCCGCGTGATCCTCCTCGAAGTGATGCGGATCTCGTCGCACCTGGTCTGGCTCGGCACGCACGCGCTCGACCTGGGCGCGATGAGCGTCTTCCTCTACTGCTTCCGCGAGCGCGAGAAGCTGCTCGACCTGAACGACATGGTGGCGGGCTCCCGCATGACGCCGTCCTACTTCCGGGTCGGCGGGTTCTTCAACGACGTGCCCGACACGTTCGTCCCGGCGGTGCGGAAGTTCCTGGCCGAGTTCCCGGCCGCGCTCGCCGAGTACCAGAACCTGCTCACGAAGAACCGGATCTGGATGAAGCGGACGATCGGCGTCGGCGTGCTGAGCGCGGAGCAGGCGATCGACCTCGGGCTGACCGGACCGTCCCTGCGCGGGAGCGGCGTGAACTACGACGTCCGGAAGAAGGCGCCGTACACCGGCTACGAGACGTACGAGTTCGACGTGCCGCTCGGCAAGACCGGCGACGTGTACGACCGCTACCTCTGCCGGATCGAGGAGATGAAGCAGTCGGTCCGCATCCTCCACCAGGCGCTCGACCGGCTGAAGCCGGGGTCCGTGCGCGCCGACGATCCGTACCTCTTCCCGGCCAACCGCAACGACGTGAAGCGGGGCATGGAGGAGCTGATCTACCACTTCAAGATCATGTCCGAGGGCTTCCGCGTGCAGCCGGGCGACGCCTACTTCGCGATCGAATCCCCGAAGGGCGAGCTCGGCTTCTACGTGGTCGCCGACGGCGGTCCGAAGCCCTACCGCGTCCGGGTGCGGCCGCCCTCGTTCATCCACCTCCAGGCGCTCGAGCCGATGTGCGTCGGACGCATGGTCGCGGACGTCGTGGCCTGCATCGGGACGATCGACATCGTGCTCGGCGAAGTGGACCGCTGATCCCATGACGACCGCCACGTTCGAGCCCGTCCTCACGAAGACCGTCCACCTGCCCGACTCCCACACGCTCGCCGTGTACAAGAAGCACGGGGGGTACGAGGCGCTCGCCGCCGCGCTCAAGAAGGAGCCGGACGAGGTCATCGACATGGTGAAGCGCTCGGGCCTCCGGGGCCGGGGCGGCGCCGGCTTCCCGACCGGGACGAAGTGGGGCTTCGTGCCGAAGTCGAAGGACAAGCCGAAGTACCTCTGCGTGAACGCGGACGAGAGCGAGCCCGGCGCGTTCAAGGACCGCCTGATCTGCGCGAAGGACCCGCACCAGCTCCTCGAGGGGAGCCTGATCGCGGCGTACGCGATCGGCGCGGGCCGGATCTACATCTACATCCGCGGCGAGTTCGCGGCGGAGGCCGCGGTGCTCGACCGGGCGATCGAGGAGGCGCGCGGCGCCGGCCTGGTCGGCCGGAACGTGCTCGGCTCGGGATGGGCGTGCGAGGCGATCGTCTACCGCGGCGCCGGTGCGTACATCTGCGGCGAGGAGACGGGGCTGATCGAGTCGATCGAGGGGAAGCGCGGCCAGCCGCGCCTCAAGCCGCCGTTCCCCGCGGTCGTCGGCCTCTTCGGCTGTCCGACGGTCGTGAACAACGTCGAGACGCTCGCGTGCGTGCCGCACATCGTGAACCGCGGCTGGGAGTGGTTCGCCGGCATCGGCCCCGAGCGGAACACGGGCCCGAAGCTCTACGGGCTCTCCGGCCACGTCGTGAAGCCGGGCGTCTACGAGGGACCGATGGGGATGTCGCTCCGCCAGATGATCGACGAGTTCGGCGGCGGCGTGCCCGGCGGCCGGCCGGTCAAGGCGGTCATCCCCGGCGGCGCCTCCTGCCCGGTGCTCCGGGGCGACGAGATCGACGTCGGGATGGACTTCGACTCGCTGACGCGCGCCGGGTCGCTCTTCGGGACCGGCACGCCGGTCGTGATGGACGACACGGCCTGCATGGTGCGCGCGGCATGGATCACGGCGCGCTTCTTCACGCACGAATCGTGCGGGCAGTGCACGCCGTGCCGCGAGGGATGCGGGTGGCTCCAGCGGCTGCTCTGGAAGATCGAGACCGGGCACGGCGAGGAGCGGGACCTCGACATCCTCCTCTCGGTCACCGACAACATCGAGGGGAACACGATCTGCGCGCTCGGGGACGCGGCGGCCTGGCCCGCGCGCGGCTTCGCGAAGAAGTTCCGCGACGAGTTCCTCCAGCACATCAAGGAGAAGCGCTGCCCGCTCCACGGCGGCGCGTTCCACTAGGGGACCCGCATGGCGACGGTGAAGATCAAGTTCGACGGGCGCGAGATCGAGGTCGAGAAGGGGACGAACCTGGTCGACGCGGGCAAGCAGGCCGGCGTCTTCATGCCGCACTTCTGCTACCACCCGGGGCTCCCCGTCGTCGGCGTCTGCCGCATCTGCCTCTGCGAGATCGAGGGACGCCCGAAGCTCGTCGCCGGCTGCGCCACGCCGGTCGAGGACGGGATGAGCATCATCACGCGGTCGAAGAAGGTGCGCGACGCGCGCGCCGCCGTGATGGAGTTCCTCCTGATCCACCACCCGCTCGACTGCCCGATGTGCGACAAGGGGGGCGAGTGCACGCTCCAGGACTACACGATCGCCATGGGCGCGGCGCACACCCGCTTCGGGTTCGAGAAGAACACGTGGCCCGAGGAGAACGTCGGCGGGAAGCTGATCCTGAACAAGAACCGCTGCATCCTCTGCCTCCGTTGCGTGAACCTCTGCAAGGACGTCGCGGGGAAGGAGGAGATCGCGGTGCTCGCCCGCGGCGAGGAGACGTACATCGGCACGACCGCCGACCAGAAGATCGAGAACGAGCTGGCCGGCAACATCGCGGACATCTGCCCGGTCGGCGCGCTGACGAGCGTCGAGTTCCGGTTCAAGTCCCGCCCCTGGGAGCTCCGGAACACCGGCACGATCTGCACGCTCTGCTCCAAGGGATGCAACACCGTGGCCGGCTACCACCCGCGCCGGAACGAGGTCCTCCGCGTCACCGCGCGCGAGAACATGGACGTCAACCAGTGGTGGATCTGCGATCGCGGGCGCGGCCAGTTCCACCAGTTCCACGACCCGAACCGCCTCACGGCGCCCGCGCGGCGCGCGGACGGGGCGCTCCGGACCGTCGACTGGGCGACCGCGATCGCGGGCGTGGCGGAGCGCGTGCGCGACGCGGTCGCGCGCCACGGCGCCTCGGCCGTCGGCGTGATCGCCTCCGCGGAGCTCTCGAACGAGGAGTGCTTCCTCGCGAAGCGGATCTTCAAGGACGGGCTCGGCCTCGCGAACGTCGATTTCCCGGCGCGGCCGCAGCCGCCCGTCGTCTACCCGAAGTTCACGATCGAGGGGGACCGGAATCCGAACGCGCGCGGCGCGCGCGCCGTCGGCCTCGGCCCCGGCCCGGGAGGGCGTTCGGTCTCGGACATGATCCGGGCGGCGGCCGAGGGGCAGATCCGCGCGCTCGTCTTCCTGCGCGGCGGCCCGCTCGAGCAGTTCGGCGACGCCGCGCTCGTCGCGCGCGCCCTCGAGCGCGCCGACCTCGTCGTCGTGATCGACCAGGTCGCGACCGCCGTCTCCGAGCGGGCGCACTGGGTGCTCCCCGGCGTCTCGCACGTCGAGAAGGACGGCACGTTCACGAACTCGGCCGGCCGGGTGCAGCGGGCGCCGCGCGTCTTCCGGCTCCGCGGCGACACGCGCGAGGACTGGCGCATCCTGCAGGATCTCGGCCGGGCGCTCGGCGCGCTGTCGGAGACCGACCCCGGCCCCGAGCAGATCTTCGACCGCCTGGCGCGCGCCGTCCCGGCGTTCGCGGGGCTCTCGTACGCGGTCGTGGGGGACCAGGGTGCGCCGCTCGGCGAGCGAACGGCGGACGTCGCCGTGGGGTGATCTTAGGCGGCGCCGGGCGATCCTCCACGCGCTTCCCAAGACCGACCTCCACGTCCACCTCGACGGATCGCTGCGCCCCGCCACGCTCCTCGAGCTGGCGCGCGAGCGGCGGGTCCGGCTCCCGTTCCGCGCCCTCCCCGAGCTGACCGAGGCGTTCGCGCGCCTCGCGTCCGGCGTCAGCCTGACCGAGTACCTGAAGGCGTTCGACTGGACGTGCGCGGTCCTCCAGGACGCGGCCGCGCTCGAGCGGGTCGCGTTCGAGCTGGCCGAGGACGCCCACCGCGAGCGGGTCCGCTACATGGAGGTGCGCTACTGCCCGGCGCTCCACCTGAAGCGGCGGATGACGATGGAGGAGACCGTCGAGGCGGTGCGGAAGGGGCTCCGTCGCGCCGAGCGGCGGTACGGGATCCGGACCGGCACGATCATCTGCGGGATCCGCCACCTGAGCCCGCGACTCTCGATGCGGCTCGCGCGGGTCGCGGTCGCGTACCACGGCCGCGGCGTCGTCGGCTTCGACCTGGCCGGCGCGGAGCGCGACTATCCGGCGAAGGCGCACCGGCGGGCGTTCGACCACGTGCTCAAGCACCACGTGAACGTGACCGTGCACGCCGGCGAGGCGTTCGGGCCGCAGAGCATCGACCAGGCCCTCCGTCACTGCGGCGCGCACCGCATCGGTCACGGCACGCGCCTCGGCGAGAGCCGCGCGGTCCTCGAGTACGTGAACGACCACCGGATCCCGCTCGAGATGTGCCTCACGTCGAACGTGCAGACCGGCGCGGTGCGCCGGCTCCGGACGCACCCGTTCCGGCGCTACCTCGACCTGGGACTCCGCGTCACGCTGAACACCGACAACCGCCTCGTCTCCTCCACCACCATGACCGACGAGCTGGATCGGGCCGTCGAGGCGTTCGCGCTCACGCCGGCGGACGTCCGGAACGTGCTGATCAACGGGTTCAAGTCGGCCTTCCTGCCGTTCCGCGAGAAGGGGGCGCTCCTCCGGCGCGCGGTCGTCGCGATGGATCGCACGCTCGAGCGGGCCCGTACTACCGCCCGCGAACCTTCCCGCGACCTTCTGTAGCCCGCCGCATCCAAAGGCCGTAGAGGGGGATGCCCCCGGGGTCTCCCTTGAACCGACCGGCGGACAGGCATAGAATCTCTTGCATGAGGAGCCTCCGATGAACCAGATGGGACGGGCCACCGGGCCGCTGAACCAGCTCGCGGGCCGGCTGAGCCCCGTGCCGATCCTCCAGGTGGCCACCGGGTTCTGGGCCAGCCAGGCGCTCCTCACCGCCGTCGACCTCCGCCTCTTCACGCTCCTCTTCGGGGGCCCGAAGAGCGCCGCGGAGCTGGCCGCGGAGCTGGGGACCGAGCCGGCCGCCCTCGAGGCGCTCCTCGACGCGAACTGCGCGCTCGGCTTCCTCCACCGCCACGGCGAGAAGTACCGGAACGACGAGGTCTCGAACGCGTACCTCGTCGAGGGCTCGCCCGGCTCGTACGTCGACCTGGTCCGCTACATGCGTGATCCGCTCTTCGGGATCTGGCAGTCGCTCCGCGACACCGTGAAGAGCGGCAAGGCGCCGATTCCCGCCGAGGGGCTCGACGCGGTCGAGGTCGCGCAGGCGCGCGCGTTCCACCACGGCGCCTACGCGACCATGATGCGCGTGGCCGAGATCCTCGACCTCGAGTTCAGCGCGTACGAGCGGCTGCTCGAGCTGGGCGGCCACACCGGCGCCGGCGCGCTCTGCCTCGCCCGCCGCTACCCGCAGCTCCGGGCCACCGTGCTCGACCGCCCGGCCTTCCAGGGCCTCGCGGCCGAGCTGATCAAGGCGACGAAGCTCGAGGAGCGCGTGGTCTTCGAGGGCGGGAACCCCGACGAGGCGCGCCCCGGCGCGAACGTCGATCTCGTCCTCCTGCCGCACCATCTCTCCCGCCGCAGCCGCGCGGCCATCCCCGGCATCCTGGCCGCCGTGCGATCGTCGCTCAAGGACGGCGGCATGCTGATCGTCACCGAATTCCTCCTCGAGGACACGAAGTCCGAGCCGCGCGAGGCCGCGCTCTTCCGGCTGAACGTCGTGGCGAGCTACGGATCCCAGAACGCGGGCGCGCTGACCCGGGCCGAGCTGTACGGGCTCCTGCGCGACGCCGGCTTCACCGACGTCGACATGGTCGGGCTGCCGATGTTCGGGATCACCGCGATCACCGCGTCGAAAGGCTGAGCCGTGCGCGTCGAGCGCTTCCAGGTCGGTCCCTACGACAACAATCTCTATCTCCTCACGATCCCGGGATCGCGCGACGCGATCGTCGTCGACCCGTCCGTCGAGAGCGGGGCGGTGCTCGACGAGATCCGCGCCCGGAACCTCGACGTGAAGCGGATCCTCCTCACGCACGCCCACATCGATCACATCGTCATGGTGAAGCCGTTCCAGGACGCGACCGGCGCGCCGGTCTGGCTCCACGCCCTCGACCGGCCGCTCTACGAGCGGGCACCGGACCAGGCCGCCTCGTTCGGTTTCCCGTGGCCGGGCACCGCCCCGATCGCGCACTGGATCGCGGAGGGCGAGGAGGTCGGGCTCCCCGGGATGAGCGTGAAGGCGCTCCACACCCCGGGGCACTCGCCCGGGAGCGTCACGTTCGCGACGGAGGAAGGGCTCCTGGTCGGCGACGTGCTCTTCCGCGAGTCGATCGGGCGGACCGATCTTCCCGGCGGCGACGCCGCGGCGCTCTTCCGCACGATCCGGGAGCGGCTCTTCGCGTTTCCCGGCGGCACGGCGGTCTACCCGGGGCACGGGCCGGCCACCACCATCGAGCACGAGTCGAAGAGGAATCCCTTCGTCGGAGCCCCCGCGGTCGAGCGGGCGTAGGTGACGGGCTCCATCGCATCGGGGGAGCGCCGCGCGCCGGCGCCGGAGCTCGAGCGGCTCCTCCTCCCCTCGGCCCTCTTCCGTGATTTCCTGAACGATCCGGCGTCCGTCCGGGCGTTCTACCCCGCGGACTTCCGCGATCCCGCGGCCGTGGCCGCCCGCGCCGGAGAGCGCGCCTATCCGGCCGAGCGGCGGGCGCGGGTCGCCGCCGTCCTCCGTCGCCAGGCCGAGCGGTTCGGCGTCCTCGACGCTTCGCGCGAATCGCTGGCGCGGTTCGAGCGTCCGAATGCGATAGCGGTCGTCTCGGGCCAGCAGCCCGGTCTCTTCGGCGGCCCGCTCTACTCGCTCTACAAGATCCTGACCGCGATCTCGATCGCCCGCTCGATCGAGGCCGCGACGAGCGTCCCGGCGGTCCCGATCTTCTGGATCGCCTCCGACGACCACGACTTCGACGAAGTCCGCCGCGCCCACCTGGGCGACGGCTCGCCCCAGCCGACGGCCGTCGAGTACCCGCTCGACAAGGCGCCGCACGGCGTCTCCGTCGCGCGCATCACGTTCGGCCCGGCCATCGAGGCGACCGTGCGCGCGGCGGAGTCGCTCCTGCCGCCGTCGGAGTTCCGGGAGCCGCTCCTCGCGCGGCTGCGCGAGGCGTACGCGCCCGGGCGCGGATGGGCGGAGGCGTACGCGCGCTTCGTCGGCGCGATGGTGGCCGAGCAGGGGGCGCTCGTCTTCGATGCCGCCGACGAGGAGTCGAAGGCGATCGCGATGCCCGTCTTCGAGCGGGAGATCGCGCTCCGCGGCCGCTCCGCCGAGGCCGCGCGGGAGCGCGGCGAGGCGCTGGCGCGGGCCGGCTATCACGCGCAGATCGCGCGCGCCGGGAACGAGCTGAACCTCTTCTGGCACGGGCGGGAGCGGGAGGCGGTCCGGGTCGCGGAGGGCGGCGGGTTCCGCCTCGCGACGTCGAACCAGGATGTGACGGAGTCGAAGCTCCTCGCGCTGGTGCGGGGACGCCCGGCCGACGTGAGCCCGGGCGTGCTCCTCCGGCCGCTCGTGCAGGACCATCTCTTCCCGACCGCCGCGTACGTCGGCGGTCCGGCCGAGGTGGCGTACTGGGCGCAGGTGAACGCGCTCTATCCGCTCTTCGACATGGAGCCGCCCGCGATCGCGCCGCGCGCGGGGGCGACGCTCCTCGAGCCGAAGGTGGCCCGGACGCTCGACCGGTTCGGGATCGAGTGGTCCTCGCTCGCCGGGGATCCGGAGCCCGCGATCACCGCGGCGCTCCGGGCGCTCCTGCCCGAGGACTTCCCGACGCTCTTTACGCGGGAGCGCGGGTCCGTGCTCGAGGCGATCCGCCGGATCGACGCGGCGGTGCTCGGGTTCGATCCGTCGCTCCGCTCGGCGGTCGAGACGACCGGGAACAAGGTGAAGCACGAGACCGAAGTCTTGGAGAAGAAGCTGATGCAGGTCTGGAAGCGGCGTCAGGAGGAGACGGTGGCGCAGATGCACCGCGCGGCGGGCGCGCTCTTCCCGCACGGGCACCTCCAGGAGCGCACGCTCTCGCCGCTCGGCTTCCTCGCGCGCTTCGGTCCGGCGCTCCCGGCCCGCGTCGGCGAGGCGCTCGGCGCGCCCGGCTCGCACACGCTGATTCCGCTCGGAGGGACCCCGTCGTGAGGATCGGGATCACCTGCTATCCGACGCACGGCGGCTCGGGGGTCGTCGCCACCGAGCTGGGGATGGAGCTCGCGAAGCGGGGCCACGAGGTCCACTTCATCGCGTACCAGGTCCCGTTCCGGCTGAAGCCGTACCAGGACAACATCTTCTTCCACGAGGTGATGGTCTCCTCGTACCCGCTCTTCCAATATCCGCCGTACACGCTCGCGCTCGCCGCGAAGATGGCCGAGGTGGCGGACGAGGCGGAGCTCGACATCATCCACGCGCACTACGCCGTGCCGCACGCCGTCTGCGGGTACCTGGGGCGCCGCGTCGCGAAGTCGACGAAGCTCCGCGTCGTCACGACGCTCCACGGCACCGACATCACGCTCGTCGGCTCCGACCAGTCGTTCCACCCGCTGACGCGGTTCGGCATCAACGAGAGCGACGGCGTGACCGCGGTCTCCGAGTTCCTGAAGCGGAAGACGATCGAGGTCTTCAGCCCGACCCGCGCCATCGACGTCATCCCGAACTTCGTCGACACGAACCGGTACAGCCCGGGCGCGAACGGCGCGAAGAAGCGGGAGCGCTTCGCGAAGAAGGGGGAGCGGATCCTCGTCCACATCTCGAACTTCCGCCCGAGCAAGCGGGTCTGCGACGCGGTCAAGACGTTCGCCGCGGTCCGCCGCGAGGTGCCGGCCGTGCTCCTGATGGTGGGAGACGGCGTCGACCGCACGCGGAGCCGCGAGACGGCGGTCGAGCTGGGCGTCGAGCGGTACGTGAAATACCTGGGCCAGATGGACGCGGTGGAGGACGTGCTCTCGATCGCCGACCTCTTCCTCCTCCCGAGCGAGAACGAGAGCTTCGGCCTCGCGGCGCTCGAGGCGATGGCGTCCGGCGTGCCGGTCATCAGCTCGAACGCCGAGGGGCTGCCCGAGCTGATCCGCCCCGGCGAGACCGGTTTTCTCCTGCCGGTGGGAGACGTCGAGGGAATGGCGCGCCGCTCGATCGAGGTGCTGAGCGACGCGAAGAAGCACGCCGCGATGTCCGAGGCCGCCCGCCGGGTCGCGGTCGAGAACTACCAGGTGGACCAGATCATCCCGCGCTACGAGAACTTCTACGGCCGCATCCTCGAGCGGCCCCCTTCCATCCCGCAGCACCTCGCCCCGCCCGAGGGCCTCGCGTAGCCGCTACGGCGCGGGGACGACGACGGTCGGCGACCCTCCCCCCACCCCGAACATCGTGACGAACCGGCGCATCCAAAGGGTACGTGGGACGGGGACACCCCGGGGTCGAAACGGACGTCGCATGACTCCTCCGATCGCCCGCGGGGGGTGGGCGCGGGGCTTGAGACGCGGGGGCTTTGTGTGTACGATCGCGTAGCTTACGCCCCCCCGGACGACGTCCGCAACGAGCGAGAACCGGACCCGAACCCCCGGCGAATCCGATGACGAGACGAGAGCGAATCCGAAAGACCCTGGTGGGAGAGCCGACCGACCGGCCCCCGGTCTCCCTCTGGCGCCACTTCTACCACCGGGAGGGGTCCTCCAAGGCGTTGTCCGAGGCCATGTTGGAGTTCCAGCGCGACTACGACTGGGACCTCCTCAAGGTGAACCCGCGCGCCTCCTACCACGTCGAGGACTGGGGGATCCGGACCCGGCGCCCCGGCGACGGGCCGCTCGACAAGCCGAAGGTCGTCGAGGGCGTGATCCGCGACCCCGGCGACTGGGAGAAGATCCGCCCGCTCGACCCCACGAAGGGCGTCCTGGGCGAGCACCTCGACGCGATCGAGCGGATCGCGGCGCGGCTCCAGGGCGACACCGACTGGCTCATGACCGTGTTCGATCCGATCTCGATCGCGGCCGACCTCACGGCCGACGACGCGCGCTTCGTCGCGCACCTTCGCGAGCATGGGGACCGCGTCCACGGCGCGCTCCGCGCGATCACCGAGACGTTCGCCGGCTTCGTCCGCGAGACCGTCGCGCGCGGCGCGTCGGGAATCTTCTTCGCGACCACGGACTGGGCGAACGACACGCGGATCGACCGCGAGACGTTCGCCGAGTTCGGGCGCCCGTACGACCTCCGCGTCATGGCGGAGGCGGCCGCGCTCCCGCTCAACACGCTCCACGTCTGCGGGCCGGGCGCGTACGTCCGCGATCTCCTCGACTATCCGGTCTCCATCGTCTCCTGGGCGGCGCACGAGCGGGGCAACCCGTCGATCGCGGAGCTCCGCCCGTTCACGAACAAGACGCTGATGACCGGCGTCGCGCACGACACGACGTTCGCGCACGGCCCGGTCGACGCGCTGCGCGAGGAGGCGCGCGCCGCCATCGAGCAGTCGGGCGGGACGCGCTTCATCCTCGGACCGGGGTGCGCCGTGCCGGCCGCGTCGCCCCTCGATCATTACCAGGCCGTCCGGGAGGTCGCGCTCGCGTGCGCCTGATCGCCTTCAAGTCGAAGATCCATCGCGCCCGCGTCACCGAGGCCAATCTGAACTACGAGGGCTCGGTCACGGTCGACGCCGACCTGCTCGACGCCGCGGACATCCTGCCGCACGAGCAGGTCCAGATCCTGAACCTGCACAACGGCGAGCGGTTCGAGACGTACGCGATCCGCGGCCCGCGCGGGAGCGGCGTCGTCTGCCTGAACGGGCCGTCGGCGCGCCTCGCCCAGGTCGGGGACACGATCCTGATCGTCGCGTACGCCGCGATGGAGCGGGAGGAGCTGGAGCGGCATACGCCGCGGATCGTCCACGTCGACGATCGAAACCGGATCGTCCACGCGCCCGTCGGCTCGGCTCCGGGAGGCCGCGGGTGACCTCCTCCGCGGCGCGCCCGGCGCGCGCCCTCGCCGTCCTCGCCGGGGCGCTCCTCGTCGCGCTCGCCGCCGCCCGTCCGGCCGTCGCCGCTCCCGCGCCGAAGGACGGCGCGAAGCGCGAGGCGCCGGCGAAGCCGTCCACCGAAGCGAAGGCGAAGGCGCCGGCGAAGGACTCCACCGCCGCCGAAGCGGAAGCGCGCCCCCAGGTCGACGTCCTCACGATCGACGGCGCCATCCAGCCGATCACCGCGCAGGTGATCGTCCAGGCGATCGACAGGGCCGAGAAGGAGAAGCGCGAGGCGCTGATCCTCCGGCTCGACACGCCGGGCGGGCTCGACACCAGCATGCGCGAGATCATCAAGCGCATCCTGGTCTCGGAGGTCCCGGTGGTCGTCTACGTCGCCCCGTCGGGGAGCCGCGCGGCGAGCGCGGGCACGTTCATCGCCATGGCGGCGCACGTCGCGGCCATGTCGCCCGGGACGTCGATCGGCGCGGCGACGCCGGTCAACGTCGGCGGCGGCGACGTCGGGAAGGGCGACCTCGCGCGGAAGATCAAGAACGACGCCGTCTCCTACATCCGCTCCCTCGCGACCCAGCGCGGCCGGAACGCCGACTGGGCCGAGAAGGCCGTCACCGAGGGCGCGAGCGTGAACGAGAACGACGCGCTCAAGCTGCACGTGATCGACCTGATCGCCCGGAACACGGACGACCTCCTCGAGAAGCTGGACGGGCGGACCGTGACCGTGGCCGGCCTGACGCGGACGCTCCACACGAAGGACGCGGTGACGCACGATCTCAAGCCGAGCTGGCGCCAGGAGCTCCTGTCGCGGATCATCGATCCGAACGTCGCGTACATCCTCTTCATCCTCGGCTTCTACGGCATCCTGTTCGAGCTGTCGAACCCGGGCTCGATCCTGCCCGGCGTGGTCGGCGGGATCTGTCTGCTGCTCGCGTTCCTGGCGTTCCAGGCGCTGCCGATCAACCTCACGGGCCTGGCGCTCCTCATCTTCGCCATGGTCCTCTTCGCCGTGGACGTGAAGGTGCAGAGCCACGGCATCCTGACCTCCGGAGGCGTCGTGGCCCTCGTCTTGGGATCGCTGCTGCTCCTGGGGGGCGACAGCGGCGTCGCGCGCGTCTCCCTCTCGGTCATCGCGACCGTCGTCGTCTCGACCGTCGCGTTCTTCGTGCTCGTCGTGGGGGCCGCGTACCGCGCCCAGCGCCGGAAGCCGGTGACGGGCGCCGAGGGGCTGGTGGGCGAGCGGGGAACGGCGGTCACGCCGGTCGGCGGCGAGGGCCGCGTCTACGTGCACGGCGAGTACTGGAGCGCGCGCGCGGACGCTCCGATCGGGAAGGGCGACGAGATCATCGTCGATCGCGTGGACGGCATGATGCTCCACGTACGGAAAGCCTAACGAAGGGAGTCGGCCATGTTCGCGTATTCGTTCATCACCCTCGTCTTCCTCGTCATCCTGCTCCTGTCGAGCGCGATCAAGGTGCTCCGCGAGTACGAGCGGGGCGTCATCTTCCGCCTCGGACGCGCGATCGGCGCGAAGGGGCCCGGGCTGATCATCCTGATCCCGATCGTCGACAAGATGGTGAAGGTGCCGCTCCGGACGGTGGCGATGGACGTGCCGCCGCAGGACGTCATCACGCGCGACAACGTCTCGGTGAAGGTGAACGCGGTGATCTACTTCCGCG
>JBLMXB010000056.1:0-29701 GCA_050257555.1 Hyphomicrobiales bacterium
GGCGGCCCGCGCCCGGGACCGGTCGATACGCATCCTCCGCGGCGGACGACCGAAGAGCCTGCACCCTAGCATCGCCGCTCGCGACCGGTCCGAAGTCGGAACGCCCGGGGGCCGTGGCGCCCCCCGGCGGCCGCATTTCGGTGCCCGCCTCCACCGCCCGCCTCGACAAGGGGTTACGGACATCACGACCGTAACAATGAAGGAATTGGTCCGTAACATGACGGTTACAGCCTCGCCTTAACATCCGCAGCGAATCGGCAGGTCCCCTCGCCCGGAGCGTCCGCTCCGCCGCGTGACGAGGTCGGGGCCCGATGCGAAGAAGGAGAAGCGATGAAGGGACGCACCTGGTGGTTGGCGGCGATCGCCGCATGCGTGGTGGCGGCTCCGGCCCTCGCGCAGACGTCGGAGCCCGACTACCCGCGGGGGAAGGTGAGCGGGTACATCTTCGGCGACGTTTACTACAACCTGAGCGGGGATCCGGACCACGCGTACACCGGGTCCGGCGCCGATTCCGCCAACACCAACATCTCGAAGCCGGGCGGCGGCGGGACCCCGGCGCTGATCGGCAAGGACCTGAACGGGACCCAGATCCGCCGGATCTACCTGCAGGTCGACAACGACCTCTCGGCCAAGTACTCGACGCGGGTCCGTCTCGAGGCGGACGGGAAGTCGGTGACGACCGACGGCAAGATCAGCGTCGCCATGAAGGCCGCGTACTTCCAGGCGAAGAACGTGATCAACCGGGGCAACTTCCTCTTCGGACTCCTCGGCACGCCGACGTGGGAGAGCTCCGAGGACTTCTGGGGATACCGCGCCATCGAGAAGACGATCGGCGACTTCCAGGGGTTCGGCTCGAGCGCCGACCTGGGCGTCCAGCTGAAGGGCGCGTTCGATGCCGAGCACAGGATCGGATACAACGTCATGATCGGCGACGGCACCGGCCAGAAGCCGGAGAACAACCGCTACAAGAAGTTCTACGTCAGCCTCCCGCTCAAGCCGACCGACGGCATCGTCATCGAGCCGTACATGGATTACGAGAACGGCCCGATGAAGAACGATACGGCGACGTACAAGATCTTCGCCGGCTACTCGTTCAAGAAGGGGAACGTCGGCGGGGAGCTGTACGATCGGATCATCCACGTCACCACCGGCGCGAACAAGGAGCCGATCGGTTACTCGATCTTCGGCCACTACGCCTTCCACGAGAAGGCCACGGGGTTCGCGCGGTACGACGGCTTCCAGCCGGACACGCGCGCGGCCGATCGGATCGACCAGGCACTCTGGATGGCCGGCGTCGACTGGAACCCGTACAAGGACGTCCACGTCATGCCCAACCTGGAAGGGACGCAGTACCACGCCAAGGGCACGGCGGTCGCTCCGGCGCACCACGACCTGCAGGCGCGGATCACCCTGTACGTGAAGTTCAGCAAGCCGTAACCTGGGAACCGACCGAAGGAGGAACAGGAAGATGCGACGCATGAAGACGGCACTCGCGGCAGCCCTGACGGCCGCCGTGGCTCTCGGCGCGGGGACGGCCCTGGCGGATCAGGTCAACCTGACCGGCGCGGGCGCGACGTTCCCGTACCCGATCTATTCCAAGTGGTTCGACATGTACCACGAGAAGACCGGCGTGCAGATCAACTACCAGTCGATCGGCTCCGGCGGCGGGATCCAGCAGGTCAAGGCCGGAACCGTCGACTTCGGCGCCAGCGACGCGGCCCTCTCGAACGTCAAACTCAAAGACTTGCCGCGCCCGATCGTCCACTTCCCGACCGTGGCCGGCGCCGTCGCGCTGGCGTACAACGTCCCGGCGATCAAGGAGCCGCTCAAGCTCACGTCCGCGGCCCTCGCCGGCATCTACCTCGGCAAGATCACGAAGTGGAACGATCCGAAGATCGCCTCGTCGAATCCGGGCGTCACGCTCCCGGCCGCGCCGATCCTGGTCGTCCACCGCTCCGACGGATCCGGCACGACGAACATCTTCACGACGTACCTGTCGGCCGTCAGCCCCGGGTGGAAGGAGCTGGTCGGCGCGAACACCTCGGTCTCGTGGCCGGCCGGCGTCGGCGGCAAGGGGAACGAGGGCGTGGCCGGCGTGATCAACCAGACACCGAACTCGATCGGCTACGTCGAGCTCGCGTACGCGAAGCAGAACAAATTCACGGTGGCCCTGCTCCAGAACAAGGCCGGCCACTTCATCGCCCCGTCGCTCGAGTCGACGACGGCGGCCGCGAAGGGCGCCGCGCCGCTCCTGGCGAAGGACGTCCGGACCCCGATCGTGAACTCGCCCGATCCGCAGGCGTATCCGATCGCGGGCCTCACGTTCCTCCTCGTCTACAAGAACATGAGCGATCCGGCGAAGGCGCAGGCCCTCGTGAACTTCATCGACTGGGCCATGCACGACGGACAGGAGCAGGTCGAGGCGCTGGACTACGCCCGCCTGCCCGATTCGGTCGTCAAGGTCAACGAGGCGAACCTCGCCTCCCTCACGGTGAGCGGGAAACCGATCGTCGCCGCCAAATGAGCCGCATCGCGTGAACGGCAGCACCGCCATCCCGACGAACCGCCGCGCGGTCGCCGCCGACGGGGTCTACAAAGCCCTGCTCGGCGGCGCCGCGGCGCTCGTCTTCCTGGTCATCGCCCTGATCGTCTTCGAGGTGGCGAAGGGGGCCCACCTCTCCATGAAGACGATCGGCTGGAAGTTCCTCCTCGACACGCAGTGGGACCCGGTCTCCGACCAGTACGGCGCGCTGCCGTACATCTACGGGACGCTCGTCTCCTCCGCGCTCGCCCTCGTCTTCGCCGTCCCGCTCGGCATCGGGAGCTCGGTCTACCTGGCCGAGCTGGCGAGCCGTCGGATCGGCGCCATCGTCTCGTTCGTCATGGAGCTCCTGGCCGCGATCCCGAGCATCGTCTACGGCATCTGGGGCTTCTTCGTCCTCGCGCCGTTCCTCCGGACGTGGATCGAGCCCTGGCTGATCGAGCACGTCGGCTTCCTCCCGCTCTTCCGCGGCGCGCCGTTCGGAATCGGGATGCTGAACGCGGGGATCATCCTCGGCATCATGATCGTGCCGACGATCGTTTCCATCTCGCGCGAGGTGCTCCTCGCCACGCCGCGCACGCTCCGGGAGGCGTCGCTCGCCCTCGGCGCGACGAAGGCCGAGGCGATCGGGGTCGCGCTCGACGCCGCGAAGCCGGGGATCCTGGGCGCCGTGATCCTCGCCCTCGGCCGGGCGCTCGGCGAGACGATGGCCGTGACGATGGTGATCGGCAACACGAACGCGATCTCGGCTTCGCTCCTGGCGCCCGGGGCCACCATGTCGAGCCTGATCGCGAACGAGTTCACGGAGGCGACCGGAGACCTCTACCTCTCCGCCCTGATCCAGATCGCGCTCGTCCTCTTCGGCGTCACGATCGTCGTGAACGCGCTCGCGCGCGTCCTGGTCCAGGTCACGACCGGCGGCCGGCGCGACGCGGCGGGGGCCGCGTGAGCGGGACGCTCGCGGCGCCGCCGGCGCCCCCGCCCGAGCCGTGGCGCGACGCCACGCCGGCGTTCGTGCGCGCGCGGCGCGCGGTGTGGAACCGCGTCGCGCTCGGCGCCTGCTACGCCGCGGCGGGGCTCGTCGTGCTGCCGCTGGCGCTCATCCTCTGGCACCTGGTCGCGAAGGGGCTCTCCGGCCTCACGCTCGACTTCTTCCTCAAGATGCCGAAGCCGGTCGGCGAGTCGGGCGGCGGCATGGCGAACGCGATCGTGGGGACGCTGCTCCTGGTCGCGATGGCCGCGGCGGCCGCGCTCCCGATCGGGGTCGCGGCCGGCGTCTACCTCGCCGAGTACGGCCGCGGGAAGTTCGCCGCCATGGTGCGCTACGCGACCGACCTCCTGAGCGGCGTCCCGTCGATCGTGGTGGGCGTCGCGGCGTACGGCCTCGTGGTCGTGCCGATGGGACGATTCTCGGCGATCGCCGGCGGCGCGGCCCTGGCGATCCTCATGCTCCCGACGATCATCCGCTCGACGGAGGAGATCGTGCGGCTCGTCCCGCAGACGTACCGGCACGGCGCGCTCGCGCTCGGGGCGCCCCGGTGGAAGGTGACGCAGCAGGTGGTGCTCCCCGCCGCCCGGGCGGGGATCGTGACGGCGGCGATGCTGGCGGTCGCGCGGGCCGCCGGGGAGACGGCGCCGCTCCTCTTCACCGCGCTCGGGAACCGGTTCTGGTCGCTCAAGCTCGATCAGCCGATGGCGAGCCTCCCGGTCTTCATCTACGACTACGCGCGCGCCCCCTACGACGATTGGAACCGTCAGGCGTGGACCGCGGCCCTCGTCCTCGTGCTCCTCGTGGCGCTGATCTCGGGGCTCTTGCGGCTCACCGTTCGGCGGATTCAGAGCTCTTAGCGGCGGGCTCCTCGTACGCGTGATGCTTGATCACGCGCGCCTCGGTCACGAAGATCGCCTCCTCCGCGACGTTCGTCGCCAGATCGGCGATCCGCTCCAGGTTCCGGCTCACCAGCACCAGCTCCAGCGCGCGCGGCACCGCTTCCGGATCGTGGAGCATCGTCGAGGAGAGCTTCGCGAAGACCTCGGCCTTGAGCGCGTCCACCTCGGAGTCGCGCTCGCAGATCTGCTTCGCGAGGATCGTGTTGTGCTCGAGCCACGCGGAGACCGCGCCGCGGAGCATCGCGATCGTACGCTCCGCCATCGTGGAGACGTCGTCGAGCGGCTTCACGTGCGGAAGGATGGAGAGCTTGGCGGCGCTCTGGGCGATGTTCACCGAGTGGTCGCCGATCCGCTCGAGGTAGTTCGAGACGCGGATCGCCGCGACCAGGAACCGGAGGTCGCGGGCGACCGGCTGCTGGAGGCCGAGGAAGTTCAGGCACTGCCCCTCGATCTGGAGCTCGATCCGGTCGATCGCGAGGTCCTCGGCGACGACCTCGTCGGCCAGGTTCGGGTCGCGCGTCCGGAGCGCCTCCATGGCCTTGGAGAGCGCGGTCTCGGCGCGCCCGGCCATCTCGCTCAGGCGGTCCTGCAGCGCCTGCAGATCGTGGTGGAAGTGGCGTTCCATGGGACTGGGGTCGTCGCGGCCGGGGGCGGCGCTGTTCCGCTCAGCCGAAGCGGCCGGTGATGTAGTCCTCCGTGAGGCGCTCTCGGGGCGACGTGAACAGCGTCCGCGTCGGCCCCTCCTCGACGAGCTTTCCGCCCAGCATGAAGACCGTGCGGTCGGAGACGCGCGCCGCCTGCTGCATATTATGGGTGACGATCGCCACCGTGACACTCGATTTGATCTCGAGGATCAGCTCCTCGATCTTCGCGGTCGCCGTGGGATCGAGCGCCGAGGCCGGCTCGTCGAGGAGGATCACCTCGGGCTCCACCGCCAGCGCGCGGGCGATGCAGAGACGCTGCTGTTGCCCGCCGGAGAGGCCGAGCGCCGAGCGTCCGAGCCGGTCCTTCACCTCGCTCCAGAGCGCCGCGCGCCGGAGCGCCTGCTCGACGATCGCCTCGAGGCGACGCTTGTTCCCGATGCCCTGGAGGCGCGGCCCGTACGCCACGTTCTGGAAGATCGACATCGGAAAGGGATTCGCGCGCTGGAAGACCATGCCCACCCGGCGTCGGAGCTCCACCAGGTTCACGCCCGAACCGACGACGTCCTGACCGTGGAAGCGGACGGAGCCGGCATAGCGGATCGGCGGGAAGAGGTCGTTCATCCGGTTGAAGCAGCGGAGGAGCGTCGACTTCCCGCAGCCCGAAGGGCCGATGATCGCGGTGATCTGGTGCTCGCGGATCCCGACCGAGACGTCGAACAGCGAGCGGTGACTGCCGTACCAGAGGGAGAGCCCCTCCGACACGAGGACGGACGGAACCGGAGCTTCCGGAGCCTCGGGCTCGACCTTCGCGTCGACCGTCACCGGTTCGATCCTGGCTTCGGGCATCGGCGGCGGGGGGAGCGGCGGTTCCATGCGCGGAGCCGTTCGGAGGGGAGGTTCCTGCGTGCGGGTCGTCTCCATGCCATCATGATCGTAGCCGTTCGGCCGGCCCCCCGCGTGTCGGTCTTGTTACGATCCTGTTACGAATGGAGGTGTGGCCCGTCGGGCGGCACCTCGATCCAGAACGTGCTTCCATCCCCGACCCTGCTCTCCACCCCCACGCGCCCTCCGTGCAACTGAATGGCGTGTTTCACGATGGAAAGTCCGAGTCCCGTGCCGCCCAGCGCCCTCGACCGGCCCCGGTCGACCCGATAGAACCGCTCGAAGAGCCGCGGCAGGTGCTCGGCCTCGATGCCGCGCCCCGTGTCGGAGACGCTGACGCGGATCGCCGACGCGGTCCGCTCGAGGCGCAGCGTCACCGTTCCCACGTCGGTGTACTTGACGGCATTGTCGAGGAGGTTCCGTAGCGCGAGTTCGAGCCGGCTCCGGTCGACGCGGGCGCGCACGCCGGGGCGGGCCTCCACGACCAGCCGCAGTCCGCGCCGCGCCGCGAGGTCCTGGAACGTCTCGCCCATCTCGCGCACGATCTGTCCGAGGTCCCAGTCCTTCCGCTCGAGCGGCGCGTCGGGCCGCTCGAGGTCGGCGAGCGCGAGCAGGTCCTCCACCAAGGTCTCGAGGCGCGCGGCCTGCGCGCGGATCGTCTCCACGAACCGGGCCCGGTTCGCCTCGTCCTCGAGGCCGCCGGAGAGGAGCGTCTCGGCGTAGCCGCGGATCGAGGTGAGCGGCGTCTTCAGCTCGTGCGACGCGTTCGCGACGAACTCGCGCCGGAGCGCCGCCATCCGCTTCTCGGGGCGGAGGTCCTCGACCGAGAGGAGCCAGGCGTCGGGCTCGCCCGCCGCGGCCGCGATCGGCGTCACGGTGACCTCGAACTCCCGCTTCTCCTCGAGATAGAGCGCCACGTCGCTGGTCACCGCCCGGGCCGTCCGGATCGATTCCTCGGCGAGCTCCTCGAGGATCGGCTGGCGCGCGAGCGGAAGCCGCGGGAGCGAGGGTCCCGGCGGCGGCGGCGGCAGCCCGACCATCGACCAGAAGCGGGGGTTCGCGTGCTTGATCGAGAGGTCGCGCATCAGGAGCGCGAGCCCCTGTGGCAGGTTGGCGAGGAGCGCTTCGCTCGCGTCGCGCTCCCTCCGGAGCGCCGCCAGCTCGCTCTCGAGCCGTTCGGCGACCTCGTTCAGGGAGCGCGCGGTCAACGCCAGATCGTCGTGCGCGTCGACGGGAACGCGCGCGCTCAGGTCGCCGCGCGCCATCGCCTCGGCCGCGCCGCGCAGCTCGTAGAAGCGGCGGTGGAAGGAGCGGAGCGCCAGCCATCCGGCGAGGATGACGACGAGGAGGAGCGCCGCGAGGACCGCGATCGTCGGCCCCGGACGGGACCCGGCGAGCCAAACGAGCGCGATGCCGGCGATCGGCAGCGAGACGCCCAGGATCCAGAGGAGGCGCTTGGAGAGCCGGCCCGTCGGCGAATGCACGGCGCTACGTTACCACCGAACGCGCGGGACGGGGCGTCCCGCGCGCGTCACGACTTGGGGAGCTCCGCGGCGTAGCCGACCCCCGTCACCGTGCGAATCAGGCCAGCGTCCTTTCCAAGCTTGGCCCGGAGGCGACGGACGTGGACGTCCACGGTCCGCGTTTCCCCGAAGTACCCGAGGCCCCAGACCTTGTCGAGCAGCTGCTCCCGGGAGTAGACGCGCCCCGGGCGCTGGAGCAGGAACTCGAGCAGGCGGAACTCGGTCGGCGTGAGGTGGATCTGGCGCTGGTGCACGAAGACCTGATGGCGCTCCCGGTCGAAGCGGAACGGGCCGACCGTGGTGGGCGCTTCCACCTCGTCGCCGCGGCTCCGCCGGAGGATCGCCTGGACCCGCGCCACCAGCTCCTTCGGCGAGAACGGCTTCGTCAGGTAGTCGTCCGCGCCGCGCTCGAACCCGACGAGCTTGTCCATCTCGGTGGAGCGCGCGGTCAGGACCAGGACGGGGAGCGACTTCGTGCGCGGCTCGTTCCGGATCGCGTCGAGGACCTCGAGGCCGCTCAGCTTCGGCAGGAGGAGGTCGAGCACCAGGAGGTCGGGAGGGGACTTGAAGATGCGCTCGAGGCCCGCCTGACCGTCGTGTTCGGCCGTGACGCGGTACCCCTCGCGCGAGAGGTTGTAGCTCACGAGGTCGCAGATCTCGGCCTCGTCGTCCACGACGAGTATGGTGGAACGCGGCGTTTTCGGCACGATTCGGCTCCGCCCCCCCGTTGTCGATTCCGTTTCGGTCTCGAGCTCCTCGAGGGCGGCGACGCCGCGCAGTCTAGCACGCGCCCGACGCGGCTCCTCGGACGCAGAACGGTCCTCGTTCCACCTGGTTTCGAACTTCCCCCCGGATGCCACGACCGAATCGTAGGGACATCCCGTTAAGGGAATGGGTCTCCGAAGTATCAAGGTCGTTACGGAAACATCGGATGATTTCGGGCCGCCGGCGCGGCCGGGGCCGCCGTAGAGCGGGTCGGCGCGGCCGGCGCGACCGGCGCCGCCGGAGCCCGGGCATCCTCCGGTCCGGAGCCCCTTCCCTAAGTACCTGCGGCATTGACTTCAGGCGGGCGGTCCGGTAGCCTCCTGCGTCTCGGTCCCGCTCCATTCCGCGAAGGCACGCTCGAGGAGATTCGTGACTCAAAGCGACCGCAACAAGCTCTTCCTCACACTAATCGGCGTCGCGATCTGCATTTACACCTTGTGGCCGACCTTCCGCTTCTACGCGATGTCGCCGGCGGAGCGCCAGGAAGTGCTGCAGGCCCGGCCCGACGCCGCGACGAACGAGGCCGACCGCGAGCGGCTCACGAAGCTCGCGACCCTTCGCGACAAGGCGATCAAGCTCGGTCTCGACCTCCAGGGCGGTATGTACCTCCTCCTCGAGGTCGACAAGTCGAAGCTCGGCCCGGCCGAGGCCAAGAACGCGGTCGACCAGGCGCGGCAGATCATCAACAACCGAATCGACCAGTTCGGCGTGGCCGAGCCGTCGATCCAGAAGCAGGGGGACAACCGGATCCTGATCCAGCTCCCCGGCCTGCTCGACCAGGAGCGCGCCAAGCAGCTGATCGGCCAGACGGCGCTCCTCGAGTTCAAGCTCGTGAAGACCGACGAGGAGTCGCGCGCGCTCTTCGACCGCATCGACCAGTACTTCGCCCGCAAGATGGCCGTGGCCGAAGGACAGAGCGCCCCCGACACCCTGCTCCACCCGTTCACCTCCAAGTTCCTCACGATCGGCCAGACCGGCGAATCGTTCGCCCTGAGCGACAACGTCGCGGCGATCGACTCGATGGTCGCGCAGGTGAAGGCCGACTCCTCCTTCAGCATGGACGCGTCGCTCGCGTGGGACGCGCACACGAGCGACCGCGAGGGGCGGACCGGCCGCGCGCTCTACGTGCTGACGAAGAACTCGCTGATGGAGGGGAAGGACGTCGCGAGCGCGCAGATGCGCCTCGACCTCGATCAGGAGCGTCCCGGGGCGCCCGGCGTCTCCTTCACGCTCACGAGCCGGGGCGGCGCGCTCTTCGCCGACATCACCGGCGCGAACGTCGGCAGGCGGCTCGCGATCGAGCTCGACAAACGAGTGCAGTCGGCGCCGAACATCCACGAGCGGATCCCGCGCGGCCAGGGCTCGATCACGGGGAACTTCACCGAGGAGGAGGCCCAGAACCTCGCGATCGTGCTCCGCTCGGGCGCGCTGCCGGCCCCGGTCCACGTGATCGAGGAGCGGACCGTCGGGCCGTCGCTGGGCCAGGACTCGATCCAGGAGGGGCTCATGGCCGGCGCGATCGGCGCGCTCCTCGTGGTCGTCTTCATGATCGTCTACTACCGGCTCTCGGGCGTCGTCGCGGTCGTGGCGCTCCTGCTCAACATCCTCGGCCTCCTCGCCTGCATGGCGGGCTTCCACGCGACGCTCACGCTCCCGGGGATCGCCGGCATCGTGCTGACGATCGGCATGGCGGTCGACGCGAACGTGCTCGTCTTCGAGCGCATCCGCGAGGAGCTGCGCGCCAAGAAGACCGTGCTCGCGGCGATCGAGAACGGATACGCGCGCGCGTACCGGACGATCGTCGACGCGAACGTGACGACGCTCCTCTCGGCACTCGCGCTCATGTGGTTCGGGACCGGCCCGATCCGCGGCTTCGCCATCACGCTCTCGATCGGCCTCATCATCAACATGATCACGGCCGTCGGGATCTCGAAGATGATCTTCGACGCCTGGTCGCTGCGCCGCAAGGTCAGCTCGATCAGCATCTAGAGGAGAACCGGTGTTCCAGATCCTGCATGGGTTGAACGTCGACTGGATGCGCCGCCGGCACATCGCGTACGTGGTCTCCGGCTTGAGCATCCTGGCGTCCGTGGTCTCGCTCATGGTCCACGGCGGGCCCCGGTACGGCGTCGACTTCACCGGCGGCACGCAGATCGAGGTCAGCGTCCTGCCCGCGCCGGGCGTCGAGTTGGTGCGCCGGGCGGTGGACAAGGCGGGCATCGGCGGCGCCGAGATCCAGCGGATCGGACTCGACAAGCCGGGCCGCTACCTGGTCCTGATCGGGACCGAGCAGGCCGGCAAGGACCCGGCGGCCCGGATCCGCGCGTCGCTCCAGGAGGCGGCGCCCCAGGCGGCGGTCGAGATCCTCCACGTCGAGACGGTCAGTCCCCGCGTCGGCAGCGAGCTCCGCACGGCCGCGATCAAGGCGATCTTCCTCGCCCTCGGCCTGATCCTCGTGTACGTCGCCGTCCGGTACGACTGGCGCTACTCCATGGGCGCGGTCGTCGCGCTCTTCCACGACGTCTTCATCTCGCTCGGCGCGGTCTCGATCGCGAACAAGGAGGTGACGCTGACCATCGTCGCGGCCCTCCTCACGATCGCCGGGTTCTCGATCAACGACACGATCGTGGTCTTCGACCGGATCCGCGAGCGGAAACAGTCGATGCGCCGGGACTCCCCGGAGCGGGTCATGAACGTCGCCATCAACGAGACCCTGAGCCGGACGATCATCACGTCCTTCACGGTCGCGCTCACCGTCCTCGCCCTCTTCTTCCTGGGCGGCGAGGTGATCCACGACTTCGCGTTCACGATGCTGGTCGGCGTGGTCTACGGAACGTACTCCTCGGTCTACGTCGCGAGCGCGCTCGCGCTCGAGACGCAGCGCTACCTGGAGAGCGCGACGCCGGGCCGGAAGAAGTAGCTTCGCGGCGCCGCCCGGCGCCCGGAGCGGGAGCGGATCCATGCGACGTTTCGCCAGCGCGCTCCTCACCGCCTCGGTCCTGTTCACCGCCGCGGGACTCCGCGGTGCCCCCGCCGTCGCCGATTCCGACGTGCCCGCGGCGCCCGCGCCCGCCGTCTCCGCCGTCCCCGCGCCGGCCGAGATCCGCTGCGTCACGCCGGTGCAGCTCTTCGCCGCCGTCGAGGACGCCTGGTTCCGCACCGACGCGGACCGTCTCGCGGCCCTCGTCGACACGGCCACCGTGCACATCGCCGTCAAGCCGGGCGCGCCGCCCGCGGCCGCGATGACGCGAGGCGCCGCCGCGTTCCTCTTCCAGGATCAGCTCCGCCTGGTGCGGACCGAGTCGTTCCAGATCGTCCGCGTGAGCGTCGGCAAGCAGAGCGGCACCGCGGTCGCCCGCTGGACCGCGGACTGGGGAGGCCGGCAGGGGGTGCGGACCATCGACGTCACGCTCGTCGCGGCGCCGGTGGTCGGCCGCTGGCTCCTGACCGAGGTCCGCGTCCGGGACTGATCCCGCCGCGTCCGGCGCCCGCCCGTGAATCCGACCGAACGACCCCGAGGCGCCGCGCCCGCATCCGCGCTCCCGCCCGACGTCCTCTACACGTCCGACCTCCACGGGAGCCGCCCGCTCTACCGGGAAACGGTCGAGATGGCCGCCCGGCTCGGCGTCCGCGCGCTCCTCCTCGGCGGCGATCTCGCGCCGCACGCCGACATCGCGGGCCAGCGCCGCTTCTTCGAGGAGTTCCTGGTGCCGCTCCTCGGCGAGCACGTCTCCCGGCCCGGATCGGCCGACGTCTACTACATCTTCGGGAACGACGACTGGAAGGCGGCCGGCGAGGTCCTGACCGGCGCCGGCCTCGCGCGCTGCGATCACGTCCACGGCCGGGTCGTGCCGTTCCTCGACGGCACCGTGCTCGCCGGGCTCGCGTCGGTGCCGATCACCCCCTTCGGACTCAAGGACTGGGAGCGCTGGGAGGATGGCGTCGCGCGCGCTTCGCGCTGGGAGGGAGTTCGGAGCGAGCCGGGCGGCGCGATCGTCGACTTCGACTTCCGCGGCCGTGAGGAGGGCGAATCGCTGGCGGCGGAGCTGCGCGCGATCGAAGACGCGATCGAGGACGGCCGGACGGCGATCTGCATGTTCCACGGCCCGCCGCACGGCACCGCGTGCGACCAGATCCGGGGCGGCATGCACGTCGGCTCGCGGGAGACGCGGCGCTTCCTCGAGCGCGTCCGCCCCGCGATCGGGCTCCACGGTCACATCCACGAGTCGCCGGTCGTCTCCGGCCACTACGCGGACCGGATCGGTCCGACCGTCTGCGTCAACCCGGGCCAGCGGCTCGGGAGCGCGCTCCACGCGGTCACGTTCCGCGTCGCCGATCCGGCCGGCACGCTCGAGCACACGCTCCTCGGCCCTCCGCCCTGGCGCTAGGGCTCCCGGAGCCGATAGCCGACGCCCGGTTCCGTGATGAAGAGCCTCGGGCGCGACGGATCGAGCTCGAGCTTCCGCCGGAGCTGCGCCATGTAGACCCGCAGGTAGTGGGGGCGGCCGGCGTAGCCCGGCCCCCACGCCGCGCGGAGCAGCTGGTCGTGCGTGAGGACGCGGCCGGGACTCCGGGCGAAGATGGCGAGGAGGCGGTACTCGATCGGCGTGAGGTGCACGTCGCGCCCGTCGAGGCGGACGCGCCGATTCTCGAGGTCGACCTCCAGCGGGGCGACCGTCACCGTCGCGCCGACCGGAGCGTCCGTGCCCGCCGCGTGACGGAGCGCCACGCGCATCCGCGCCAGGAGCTCGCCGACCGCGAACGGCTTCGTGACGTAGTCGTCCGCGCCCGCGTCGAGCGCCTCGATCTTGTCGCGTTCCTGGCCCCGCGCGGAGAGCACGACGATCGGAACCTTCGAGAACGCGCGCAGGCGGCGCGTCACGTCGAGGCCGTCGAGGTCGGGGAGCCCCAGGTCGAGGAGCACCACGTCGGGGCTCCGCATGGCCGCCTGGCGGAGCCCTTCCTCGCCCGTCGCGGCCTCCACGAGGCGATAGCCCTGGCTCTCGAGCACCGCCTTGAGGAAGCGCCGCATCGGGGGCTCGTCCTCGATCAGCACGACGAGCGGCTCCGGCGCGCCGCGCGCGCGCACCGGGGTCATGTCGGAGGGCCCCCCTGCGGGGCCTCGGGCGGCGCCGGGGGAGCCTCCCCGTCGGCGTCGATCGGAGGCGGCGTCGCGTCGCGCGGCAGCGTGAAGGCGAACCGGGCTCCGCCTCCGGGACGATTCTCCGCCGTGATCCGCCCTCCGTGCGCCGCGACGATTCCCCGGCAGATCGTCAGGCCGAGTCCGACGCCGCGCGACACGCCGGCCGCGGCGGCGCGGTAGAACTTCTCGAAGACGCGGCCCTCCTCGCCCGGCGCGAGCCCGGGCCCTCGGTCGGCGACCTCGACGTGGACCTCCTCCGGGGTGGCGCGAGCCCGGATCTCGATCGGCGACGGCGACGGTGAGTACTTGATCGCGTTCTCGACGAGATTCAGGAGCACCTGCTCCAGGAGCACGTCGTCGACGCGCACCAGCGGAAGGTCGGGCGGCAGGTCCACCGTGACGGTGCGCCCGCGGAGGCGCTCCTCGAGCGGGCGGAGCGACGCGCCGACCAGCTCCTCCAGCGAGTGCCACTCGAGGTTCGGGGCCAGCGCTCCCGACTCGAGTCGGGTCATGTCGAGCAGGTTCGCGACGAGGCGGTTCAATCGATGGGCCTCCTCGGCCACGGTCTCGATCAGCGTCCGGCGCGCTTCCGCGTCGAGGCGCGCCTGCGCATCGAGCAGGCTGCTCGCCGCGCCGGTGATCACCGCGAGCGGGCTCCGGAAGTCGTGCGAGACGCTGCTCAGGAGCGCGTTCTGGAGGCGCTCGGATTCGACCTGGACGCGAGCCTGCTCCGCGCGTCGCGCGAGCGTCGCCCGCTCGAGCGCGAGGGCGAGCTGGTTGCCGAACGTCTCGAGGAGACGGAAGTGGTCGGGCGTGAGCACGCGGCGCCCGCCGGACGGCTGGAGGCCGAGCACACCGACCGCGCCCTCCGCCCCCTCCAGGGGAAGGTAGAGGCCGTGCGCCGCGGGGAGCGTGTCCGTGCCCATGCCCGCGGGCTGCCGCCGCTCGAACGCCCATTGCGCGACCCCGCGATCGTGCTCGCCCCCGCCGAAGAGGTCGCCGTCGCCCGCGCGCACCTCCAGCGATCCCTCGCCGTCGGGAAGCAGGATCGCCGCGCGGCTCTCGAGGAGATCGCTCGTGGAGCGGACCGCCGTCTCGAGGAGCTGCGCCTCCCCCTCGGTGGCGGCGAGCGTGCGGCTCAGCCGGTAGAGCACGTGGGTGCGCCGCTCGCGCTGGCGGGCCGCCTCGGCCTGCTCCCGGAGCCGCACCGCGAGCGAGCTGATCGTGAGCGCGACCGCGAGCATGATCGCGAACGTGACCAGGTACTGCGTGTCGCTCACGCCGAGGGTCAGCGCCGGCGGCACGAAGAAGAAGTCGAACGCGACCACGCTCAGGACGGAGGCGAGGCTCGCGGGCCCGCGACCGAGGCGGATCGACACGGCCATGACCCCGAGCAGGTAGACCATGATCAGGTTGCCCTCGCCGAACGACCGGTGCATGAGCGACGCGACCAGCGTGCAGAGCACCACGGCGGCGAAGGCGCGCCCGTAGTCCGCGGCCCTCGGGCCGCCGCCCGTCGCGGCCGCGCCGACCCCCGGGCGTGCCGCCGCGTCGCCCGCTTCCCCCCGGCCGCCGCCCTTCACGGCGCCCCGCTCGCCGGTGATGACGTAGACGTCGATGTCCCCGCTCGCGCGGACGATCGAGCTGACGATCGATCCGAGGAGCGACTCCACCCAGCGGGGCCGGCTCGGCTTGCCGACCACGATGCGCGAGACGTTCCGCTCGCGCGCGAAGGCCAGGATCTCCTCGACGACCGAGTGGCCGGTCCGGAATTCGAGATCGGCGCCCAGCTCCTCCGCGAAGTACATGACGTTCGAGAGGTAGGAGCGCTGCTCCTCGGTAAGGCGCTCCCGTCCCGGACGCTCGACGTGGAGGACGATCCAGTCGGCGCGGAGCTGCGCCGCCATCCGCCGGCCGGCCCGCACGAGGTGGAGCGCGGTGTCGGGACCGCCGAGGCAGACGAGGAGCCTCCCGCCGACCGGCCACGGCTCGCGGATCGCGTGGACCCGGCGGTACGACTCCATCTGCGCGTCCACGCGCTGCGCCGCGTAACGGAGCGCCAGCTCCCGGAGGGCGATCAGGGTCCCCTTCCGGAAGAAGCTCTCGAGCGCGATCCCGGCCTGTTCGGGGACGTAGACCTTCCCTTCGCGGAGGCGCTGCAGGAGGTCGTCCGGCGGAAGGTCCACGACCTCGATCTCGTCGGCGCGGTCGATGATCGAGTCGGGGACGGTCTCGCGCACGCGGACCCCGGCGACCCGCTCCACCGGATCGTTGAGGCTGTCGACGTGCTGGACGTTCAGGGTCGTGTAGACGCCGATCCCCGCGTCGAGCAGCTCCTCGACGTCCTGCCAGCGCTTGGCGTGCCGCGACCCGGGCGCGTTCGTGTGGGCCAGCTCGTCCACGAGGACGAGCGACGGCTTCCGCGCCAGGGCGGCGTCGAGGTCGAACTCCTGGAGGACCGTGCCGCGGTAGGGGAGCGGCCGCCGGGCAAGCGCGGGCAGGCCCCGGAGGAGCGCCTCGGTCTCGGCGCGGCCGTGCGTCTCGACCACGCCGGCGAGGACGTCGAGGCCGGCCGCGCGGCGCTCCTGCGCCTCGACCAGCATCGCGTACGTCTTGCCGACGCCGGCGGCCGCGCCGAAGAAGATCTTGAGCGGCGCCCGGCGCTCCCGCGCCTCCTGCTCCCGGATCTCGGCGAGGAGCGCGTCGGGGTCGGGCCGTGTCTCCTTCATCGTGCGATCTCGTTCGCGTCGATCGTGGCCCGCCGGGGTGGAGGGCGTCACGTCGACCCGCCCGTGGCCGTCGAGCGTAGCACAACCGCCTTCCCGCGCCGGCGCGGCCGGCGGACGGCGGCGGCGCCCTCGCGCCCGGTCATCGCGCGCGCCGGCCGGGCTTCCCCAGGCGGCGGTCGAGGTCGAGGTTCAGGAGGAGCACGTTCACGCGAGGGGCGCCGAGGAACCCGAGCGTCGGCCGCTCGATCCTCGCGTCGAGCATCCGCTCGACCACGGCGAGCGGCACCCCCCGCGCCGCCGCGACCCGGGGTGCTTCCCACCGGGCCGCTACCGGGCTCAGGTGCGGATCGAGCCCGCTGGCCGACGCGGTGACGAGCGCGACCGGCACCGGGGCGCCGGCGGTCGGATTCTCGAGCCGGAGGCGCGCGACGTCGGCGGCGACGCGGTCCCGGAGGGCCCGCGACGTGGGCCCGAGGTTCGACCCGCCCGAGGCCATCGCGTCGTACCCCTCCGTTCCGGCGGCCGAGGGGCGCCCCTGGAAGTAGGCCGGATCCGTGAACCGCTGGCCGATCACCGCCGAGCCGACCACCCTCCCGCCGACCACCACGAGCGAGCCGTTCGCGCGACGGGGGAAGAGCGCCTGGGCGAGCCCGGTGACGACGAGCGGGTAGACGATCCCCGTGAGGAGGAGCGTCGCCGCGGCCATGCGGACCGCGCTCCGGATCTCGCGCGCCACGGCCCCGGCTCCTACGTCCGCCCCAGCAGGCGGAGGAGGAGGTCGATCGCCTTGATGCCGAGGAACGGAGCGACCAGCCCCCCGAGGCCGTAGAGGAGGAGGGAGCGGCGGAGGAGCGCGGCCGCGCCGAGCGGCCGGTACCGCACGCCGCGGAGCGCGAGCGGGATCAGGAGGACGATCACCAGCGCGTTGAAGACCACGGCCGCGAGGATCGCGCTCCGTGGCGACGCGAGGTGCATGACGTCGAGCGGCGCGATCTCCGGATACGCGGCCAGGAAGAGCGCCGGGAGGATCGCGAAATACTTCGCGACGTCGTTCGCGATCGAGAACGTCGTGAGGCAGCCGCGCGTCATGAGGAGCTGCTTCCCGACCTCCACGACCTCGAGCAGCTTCGTGGGATTGCTGTCGAGGTCGACCATGTTGCCGGCCTCGCGCGCGGCCTGCGTACCGGTGTTCATGGCGAGCGCGACGTCGGCCTGCGCGAGCGCCGGCGCGTCGTTCGTCCCGTCGCCGGTCATCGCGACGAGCTTCCCCTTCCGCTGCTCGCCCCGGATCAGCTCGAGCTTCATCTCCGGGGTCGCCTCCGCGAGGAAATCGTCCACGCCGGCCTCCGCCGCGATCGAAGCCGCCGTGAGCGGGTTGTCGCCCGTGATCATCACGGTGCGAAGCCCCATCGCGCGGAACCGCGCGAACCGGACCGACAGGTCCCCCTTCACGACGTCCTTGAGATGGACGACGCCGAGCACGCGCGGTCCGTCCGAGACGACGAGCGGCGTCCCGCCCGCGAGCGAGACGGTCCGGATCGCCTGGTCCACTTCGGGGGGGATCCAGCCGCCGAGCGCGGCCACGTGACGCCCGATCGCGTCCGCGGCCCCCTTCCGGATCGTCCGGCCGCCCACGTCGCACCCGCTCATGCGCGTCTGCGCCGAGAACGGGACGAACCGGGGCTCGGCGCCGGCGAGGTCGCGGCCGCGGAGCCCGTGCTCCTGCTTCGCGAGGACGACGATCGAGCGACCCTCCGGCGTCTCATCGGCCAGGCTCGCGAGCTGGGCCGCGTCGGCCAGGTCGGCCTTCGCGACGTCCGCGGCCGGGACGAACTCGCACGCCATCCGGTTCCCGAGCGTGATCGTGCCCGTCTTGTCGAGCAGGATCGTGTCCACGTCCCCGGCCGCCTCCACCGCGCGGCCGCTCGTCGGGACGACGTTGTGCCGGATCAATCGGTCCATGCCGGCGATGCCGATCGCGGAGACGAGACCGCCGATCGTGGTCGGGACGAGGCAGACGAGGAGCGCGGCGAGAACGGGGAGCGAGAGCCGCGTCCCCCCGTAGAGCCCGAACGGAACCAGCGTCACGCAGGCGATCAGGAAGACGATCGTCATGCCCGCGAGGAGCACCTGGAGCGCGATCTCGTTCGGGGTCTTCCGGCGCTTCGCGCCCTCGACGAGGCCGATCATCCGGTCGAGGAAGGTCTCGCCGGGATTGGCGGAGATGCGGACGACGATCCGGTCCGACAGGACCTTCGTCCCCCCCGTGACGGCCGAGCGGTCGCCGCCGCTCTCGCGGATCACGGGCGCCGACTCGCCCGTCACCGCCGACTCGTCGACGGACGCGATCCCTTCCACGACCTCGCCGTCGCCGGGGATGATCTGGCCCGCCTCCACGACCACGCGATCCCCCTTCCGAAGCGCCGAGGCCGGGACCGCCTCCTCGCCGCCCGGCACGAGCTTCCGCGCCATCGTCTCCCGCCGGAGCCCGCGGAGCGCCGCCGCCTGCGCCTTGCCCCGCCCCTCCGCGAGCGCCTCCGCGAAATTCGCGAAGAGTACCGTGAACCAGAGCCAGAGCGAGACCTGGCCCGTGAACCACGCCGGCTCCGCCGCGGACGCGGGCGCGAGGAGGTCGCGAATCCAGACGACGGTCGTGAGCGCGCTCCCCACCTCGACCACGAACATCACGGGATTCCGGACCATCGTCCGCGGGTCGAGCTTCCGCAGGCAGTCGCCGAGCGCCGCCCGCACGATGGACGGCTCCCAGGCGGAGACCGCGCGCGACCTCCGGTCGGCCGTCATCCGAACGTCCTCCCCGCCGCCGCGAGGAAGTGCTCGACGATCGGCCCCAGCGAGAGCGCGGGGAAGAACGTGAGGGCCCCCACGATCACGATCACGGCCACGAGCAGGGTCGCGAAGAGCGGCCCCGCCGTCGGAAGGGTGCCGAGGCTCGGCGGAACCACGCGCTTCCCCGCCAGCGTGCCCGCGATCGCGAGGACGGGCACGATCATCCAGTACCGTCCCAGGAGCATCGCGACGCCGAGCGTCGTGTCGTAGAACGGCGTGTCGGCGCGAAGGCCCGCGAACGCGGAGCCGTTGTTGCCGGCGGCGCTGCTGTAGGCGTAGAGGATCTCGGTCAATCCGTGGGGTCCCGCGTTCCCGAGCGAGGCGAGGCCGCGCGGATCGACGGCCGCCCACGCCGCGAATCCGAGGAGGACGAGGGGGAAGACGAGGACGTAGAGCATCACGAGCTTCACTTCGCGCGCCTCGATCTTCTTCCCGAGGTACTCGGGCGTTCGGCCGACCATCAGGCCGGCGAGAAAGACCGAGAGGAGGGCCATGACGAGGATGCCGTAGAGGCCGGCCCCGACGCCGCCGAAGACGACCTCGCCCAGCTGGATGTTGAAGAGCGCCACGAGCCCGCCGAGCGGATTCATGCTGTCGTGCATGGAATCGACCGAGCCGTTCGCCGCCGCCGTCGTCGCCGTCGCCCAGATCGCCGAGGTGGCGGCGCCGTTTCGGATCTCCTTGCCCTCGAGGTTCGGACCGGGCGCGACCCCCGCGACGGCGGCGACCGCGGCGTTCGGCCGCGATTCGGCCCAGACGGCGACGCCCGTCCCGAGCGCGAGGAGGAGCGCCATCGCCCCGAAGAGCGTCCAGCCCTCGCGCACCGAACCCGCCATGCGTCCGAAGAGATTCGTCTGGGCCGCGGGGATGGCGAGGATCAGGAGGAGCTCGAGGAAGCCCGAGACCGGCGTGGGATTCTCGAAGGGGTGCGCGCTGTTGGCGTTGAAGAAGCCTCCGCCGTTCGTGCCGAGCTGCTTGATCGCCTCCTGCGAGGCGACCGGACCCATCGGGAGGATCTGGCGGGCGCCCTCGACCGTGATGACCGGGCGGTTCGCCGCGACGGTCTGGATCACCCCCTGGGAGACCAGGGCGAGCGCCACGATCAGGCTGAGCGGGAAGAGCACGTAGACCGTCGCCCGCGTGAGGTCGACCCAGAAGTTGCCGATGGTGCCCGGGCCCTTGCCGTCGCCCGCGCGCGTCAGCCCGCGGGCCAGCGCCACGGCGACCGCGAGGCCGGTGGCGGCCGATACGAAGTTCTGCCAGGCGAGGGCGGCCATCTGGCTGAAGGCGCTCAAGGTCGTCTCGCCGGCGTACGCCTGCCAGTTCGTGTTCGTGACGAAGCTGATCGCCGTGTCGAACGCCGTGAACGGGCCGACGCCGGCCAGGCGCTCCGGATCGAGCGGGAGCCAGCGCTGGAGCCGGAGGATCGCGTACGTGACGAGCACGCCGACGGCGGCGAACGCGAGCGCCGACGCCGCGTAGGACGGCCACGTCTGCTCGCGGTCGTCCGCACCGGCGGCCCGGAGCACGAGGCGCTCCAGCCAGCCGAGCGGCCGCCGGAGCCGGTGCTCCTTCCCCTCCATCACGCGGTGGAGGTACCCCCCGAGGAGGTTCGTGATGAGCACGACGAGCCCGAAGGCGACCGCGACCTGGGCCCACGCTTGGAGCGGCATGCCGGTCCTTCCCTCAGAAGCGCTCGGGGTGGAGGAGGGCGAACAGGAGATACCCGAGGAGGAGCAGCACGAGGATCGTGCCGACGACGTATTCCGCGCTCATCGCCGCGCTCAGATCCGCTCGCACGCCCGGACGTAGAGCCACGAGACCACGAAGAAGACGAGGATCAGGATCACGAGGACGACGTCGGTCATGGAGCGCCTCCCTTCCGGGCCGCCGGAATCGACGCTCCGGAGCGTATCGGGGAGGGCATCAAGAACGCGTCAAGATTGGGGATCCGGCCGTCAGGATCCCGAAAGGGACCGCGCGGCCCCTCAGGACTCCCGCTCGTCGAACTCGAAGATCTTCTCGATCGGCGCGCGGAAGAGCCGCGCGATGCGGAAGGCCAGGGGGAGGCTCGGGTCGTATTTGCCCGACTCGATCGCGTGGATCGTCTGCCGAGAGACGCCGAGGCGCTGGGCGAGGTCGGTCTGCGTCCAGTCGCGCTCGGCCCGCAGGACCTTCAGCCGGTTCTTCACCGGTAGCGCTTCCGCGCCGCGAAGAGTCCGACGAAGTAGAGCCAGAAGAGGATCGGCCAGAGCTTCAGCATGTCGACGGCGCCGACCCGGATCGCCCCCGAGAGCTCGAGGAGCCCGAGCGTGAGCACGAGGAGGAGCGCGAGCGGGAACGCGATCGCGAGCGCCTCGAGGAGGATGAGCCGCTCGAGCTCGTCGAGGCGGCGCACCGTGCGCATCCACCGCAGGATGTAGAAGCCGAAGAACGGCGCCGGCAGGAGCGCCACCGCGACCTGGCCCGCCTGCGGCAACGGGAGGAAGTGGAGCGCCGCGATCGCGCCGACGTAGATCACGCCGAACGCGACGAGATAGGGGATGGTGCGCGCCGTCGCGGGCGAGCAATCGGGCCCGTGGGGGGCGTCGAGTCGTTCGGTCGTCTGCATGTCGTTCTCCTTGATTCCGGGGTTCGCTCGCGCCGCGCGCCGGGCGCGGCCCGATCCGATCGAGGGAGACGATAAAGCACGCTTGTCTTTTTGTAAAGTCTATTTTACCCAACGAACGGGGCCCCGCCGGACTCCGACCTTACGGAACCGGGCCCCAATGCCGATGTTCTGCTACATACGGCCCGCGCGTCCGTCGCCGCCGTCTGGTATCCTTGAATTCGTCCCCGGGGCGCTTCCCGTCCCGTCAACGCCGAGAGGGCGCGGAGCAGCGCTAACTCCCAATGTCCCGCAAGATTAGCTCCATCCTCGCCCTGACCGCGGCGGCCGCGCTCTCGCTCCCCGCCGGCCCCCTCGAGGCGCGCGCCCAGTTCGGCACGCTGCGCGAAGGGGACGTGACGTCCGACCTGACGGGCGGGTTCTCGATCGCGCGGCTCAAGTACACGGGCGGCGGCGACTGGTACTCCGACGAGTCGTCGCTCCGGAACCTCCTCCGCACCCTCGGGCAGCGCCACGACATCCGCGTCACGCAACAGAAGGAGGGCGTCGTCACGCCCGACGATCCCACGCTCTGGAACTACCCGATGCTCTTCATGACCGGCCACGGAAACGTGAAGCTCGGCGACGAGGAGATCCGCGCGCTCCGCCGCTACCTGGACCAGGGCGGCTTCCTGTGGGCCGACGACAACTTCGGAATGGACAAGTCGTTCCGCGCGCTCATGCAGCGCGTCTATCCCGAGACGCCGCTGGTCGAGCTCCCGTTCTCGCACCCGATCTTCCGCTACCCGAACGCGTTCCCCTCCGGGGCGCCGAAGGTCCACGAGCACGACGGCGGGCCGGCCCGCGTCTTCGCGATCGTGGACGGCGGGCGGATGACGGTCCTCTACACGTTCGACACCGACATCGGAAACGGGATCGAGGACGCCGGAATCTACGACGACCCGCCCGCGAAGCGCGACGCCGCGATGCGCTTCGCGGTCAACATCGCGAGCTACGTGGTGACGCATTGAGCCGGCGGCGCGCGACGGTCGGGAGAGCGCGATGAGCGCCGCGCGCGATCGCCTCGTGCGGACGCTCGAGCGCGCCCGCGGATTCCTCTTCTGGCGCGCCCTCGAGCGGGCCGGGCTCCCGACGGTGGTCGGGTTCGTGGCCGCGGCGGTGCTCGCCGTCCTGATCGCGCTGGTCGCGCCGCTCCACCGCGCCGAATACGCGGTCGTCCGCGTGGCGTTCCTCCTCGCGGCCGCGGTCCTCCTCGGCGTCGCGCTCGCGCGGATGCTGAAGGCCCGCGCGCGGCTCGAGGACGCGGCGCTCGCGGCCGGCCGGCTCCTCGGCGCTCGCGACGACGAGCTCCTGGCGGCGCTCGAGCTGACGTCCGGCGAGGCACCCGGCGGCCACTACTCCGACGATCTCCGCGAGGCGGCGGTCCGCGCCGCGGCGGAGCGCGCGGACACGGCGCCGCTCGCGCGGCTCCGGCGCTGGGACGCGCGCGGGCGCTGGCTCGCCGCGGCCGGCGCGGCCGCGGGGCTCGCCCTCGTGACCGCGCTCGCCGGCGGGACGCGGACCCCGCTCGTGCTCCGGCACATCGCCGATCCGGCGACCGCGCCCGCGGTCCCCGTCGTGATCCGCGTCGATCCGGGTTCGCGCGAGATCGAGGGGGGCGAATCGGTGCCGATCCGCGCGTACGTGCGCGGCACCGGCCAGCGGCCGAAGCTCTCCGCCGAGACCCCGACCGGATGGCACGACGCCTCCTTCCTCGACGCCGACGACCGCGCCGGCGCCGCGCCGGGGGAGCGCGCGTACACGTTCGTCCTCCGGAACGTGAAGGAGGACGTCCGCTACCGCGTCACGGCGGGCGGCGGCGCGAGCCCGGTCTACGCGCTCACGGTGCGCGACCTGCCGCGGGCGACCGGCTACCGGGTCCGCTACGACTATCCGGCCTACACCGGACTCCGGAGCGAGGAGGCGAACGCGCTCACCGGCGACCTCGCCGCGCCGCGCGGCTCGCGCGCGCACGTCACGGTGACGCTGAGCCGTTCGATCGATCGCGCCACCGCGCGCCTCGAGAACGGGGCGGCGGTCGAAGGATCGCTCGGCGAGCGGCTCGCCCGCTTCGACCTCCCCGTCCGGGCGGACGGGCACTACGCGATCCGCCTGACCGACGCGCGCGGCCGGACGGTCGACCTCGGCCCGTTCGACGTGCGCGCGATCCCCGACCGTCCGCCGACCGTGACCGTGCTCGCGCCCGGCGTCGTCGAGGACCTGGCGCGCGACATGACCACGGTGGTGATCGCGGGCGCCACCGACGACTACGGCGTGAAGCAGGTGAAGATCCGCTACGCCGCGCGGGACCAGGCCGAGCGGGAGGAGATCCTCCACGAGGAGAAGGGCGTCACGCGCGAGCTCGCGATCCGCTACACGTGGGCGCTCGCACCGCTGAACCTCCTCCCCGGCGAGGAGGTCACGTACCGGATCGGCGCGACCGACGGCGACCGGGTGGACGGGCCGCAGACGACGTGGTCCGACGCGCGGACGCTCCGGTTCCCGTCGGCTGCGGAGATCCTCGCCTCGATGTCCGACGAGCGCGACGAATCGATCGAGACCCTCCAGGACGTGCTCCACCAGGCGCGCGAGCTGGCGCAGAAGTCGGAGGACCTCTCCCGGGATCTCGGGCGGTCCCGCGAGATGACGTGGGAGAAGCAGCAGGAGGCGCAGAAGACGCTCGAGAGCCAGCAGGCGATGCGGGAGAAGCTCGACAAGGTGGCGGAGAAGCTGCAGCAGGACGCCGACAAGCTCCAGCAGTCGCGCGCCCTGAACGCCGAGCTGGTCGAGAAGATCCAGGAGCTCCACCGGATCCTGAGCCAGATCAAGGACGAGGACCTGAAGCGCTCGATCGAGCAGCTGCAGCAGGCGCTCAAGAACATGACGCCCGAGCAGATGCAGCGCGCGCTCGAGAACCTGAAGCTGAACCAGGAGCAGGTGATGCGGAACCTCGAGCGGACGATCGAGATGCTGAAGCAGATCCGCACGGAGGAGCGGCTCGAGGCCGCCTCCGAGCGCGCCGCCGAGATGGAGCGCCGCCAGATCGCGCTCAACGACTCGCTCTCCCGGACGAAGGAACCGGCCGCGCTCAAGGATCTCGCGCCGAACCAGAAGAAGGTCGAGGCGATGAGCCAGGAGGAGAAGGCGGCGCTCGACTCGCTCGCCGCCGACCTCGCGGCGATGGACCGGCAGGCGGCCCAGGAAGCGCGCGACCTCTCGACGTCGCTCGGCCCGCAGGGGGCCGCGCCGGAGTTCCAGCAGGCGACCGGGGCGATGGAGCAGGGCGACCGGAGCGAGGCGGGCGAGCGGACCGAGAGCCTGAAGCAGCGGCTCGCCCGGCTGCGCGCCGGGGTGGACAAGATGCGCGAGGGGTTCAAGGAGCGGAAGAAGAACGATCTGGCGCAGAAGATGGAGTCGGCCGCGAAGGACCTGATCGAGATCGGGAAGCTCCAAGAGTCGATGCTCGACGACGAGCAGAGCAGCCTCTCGAAGCGGGCCGAGACGCAGAAGGCGCTCGAGGACGCCACGACCGCGACCACGAACAAGGTCGGCGAGCTCGCGAAGCAGACGCTCTTCCTCACGCCCGACATCGGCCAGTCGCTCGGCCGCGCGCTCGTCAACCAGGGGAACGCCGTGAGCCGCTATTCGCAGCAGGACCTCGCCGGCGGCCTCATGTCGGGGAAGGAATCGGCGATCGCGCTCAACCAGGCCGCGGCCGCGATCCTCCGGAGCCGCGAGTCGATGCGCGGCGCGAAGTCGTCGACCGGGTTCCAGGAGGCGATGGAGCAGCTCCAGACCCTCGCCGGCCAGCAGCAGTCGCTGAACGGCCAGTCGATGAGCCTCATGCCGGGCGGCGAGGGGGGCGAGCAGTCGGGGCAGGGCTCGAGCGGGAGCCGCCTGAGCGAGGGGCAGGGCGAGGCGCTCCAGCGGATGGCCGCCGAGCAGGAGGCGATCCGTCGCGGGCTCGAGGACACGATGAAGCAGATCGGGCAGGGCGGCGGCACGCTCGGAAACCTCGGCGACACGGCGAACGAGATGAAGAAGGTGGAGGAGGACCTCCGGGGCGGGCGGCTCACGCAGGAGACGACCGACCGGCAGCAGCGGATCCTGAGCCGGCTCCTCGACGCGCCGCGCGCGGTGGAGAAGCGCGACTACTCCCGGCGCCGGACGTCCCGCCCCGGCGTCGACGTCGTGCGGAGCTCCCCGGGCGCGCTCTCGCCGGAGCTCCTCAAGTCGCGGCCCTCGATCGCGGCGCTCCTCGCGCGCGCCGGCCGCGACCCGGTGACCCCGCGCTACCGCGCGCTCGTGGACGAGTACCTCCAGTCCGTGCTCGAGGGGAAGGCCCGATGACGCCGCGCCGCGCACGCGCCTCGGCCGCCGTCCTCGCGACCGCGCGGGTCGCCGCGGTCGCGCTGGTCGCCGCGGTCGCGCTCGCCCCCACGGCCGCGCGCGCCGGCAAGGCGCCGCCGCGCGACGAGACCGTGCAGACGGTCCCCCTGAAGCGCCTCGAGCCGCTCCAGCCCTTGAAGCCCGACGAGCCGCTCCCGCCGGGGTACGGCGAGATCGTGCGCCGCGTCACGCGCGCCGGGCCCGCCGACACGCTCGGAAACGGCGCCTTCGACGCCGCGGAGGGGGCCTTCCACGCGGGATCGTTCGACTCCGCGATGGCCGGATATCAGCGGTTCGCGCAGAAGTACGTGCGCAATCTGCGGGTGAACGACGCGCTCGACCGGATCCTCCTGATCCGCGGGAGCCGCGACTTCGACGACGAGCCGCTCCGGATCTGGGCCCGGGCGGAGGCGTACCGCGAGCAGGACCTCCCGGACTCGGCGGCCGCCCTGCTCCGGAGCGGCCTCGAGCGGTATCCGGGCGCCTCGCTCCGCTACCACTTCCGCATGGCGCTGGCCGAGATGGCACGCGACCGGGGGGACCACGCGACCGCGATCGCGCAGGCGCTCGCCGTGGCCGACACGGCCGCCACGACGCGCCTCGCGCCGTACGCGCTCCGGCTGGCCGGCGACGAGACGCTCGCGTCCGGCGCCTCGCCCGATCGTGCCGCGTCGTACTACCAGGCGCTGCTCGAGCGCTTCCCCGACTCGCCGCTCGTCCCCGGCGTGCGGACCCAGCTCCTCGCGCTCCGAAAGAAGATGCAGCTGTGAGGCGCCTCGTCCTCGGGGCGCTCCTCGCCCTCGCCCTCGCCGCCGCCTCGCCGGCGGCCGCCCTCGCGCGCTACCTCGTCCCGATGGACGACAAGCAGAACGACCACCTGCGCGCGTACGGCCTCACGTACTGGGCGCTCTCCCGCGGACTCCGCGGCGAGTGGCTCCTCAACTACCGCGGCGGATCGTTCCTCCTCCCGGAGGCACCGGAGATCCAGAACGAGGCGGTGATCCGGGGCGTGACGCTCGAGCCGGTGGACGAGGCGGAGGTCGCGCGCATCAAGGCGGAGATCGCCGACAACAACATGGAGGTCGTGAAGCTCGAGACCGCGCCGCGCGTCGCGGTCTACGTGCCGCCGAGCGCGCCGCCGTGGGACGACGCCGTCCAGCTCGCGCTCGACTACGCCCAGATCCCGTACACGAAGATCTGGGACGCCGAGGTGCTCGACGGGAAGCTCTCCGAATTCGACTGGCTCCACCTCCACCACGAGGACTTCACGGGGCAGTACGGGAAGTTCTACGCGGCGTTCGCGGCCACCGACTGGTACCGCCGGCAGGTGGCCGAGAACGAGGCGATGGCGCACCGGTACGGGTTCAGCAAGGTCTCCGAGCTGAAGAAGGCGGTGGCGCGCGCGATCAAGGCGTACATCGGCGCGGGCGGGTTCGTCTTCGCGATGTGCTCGGCGACCGACACGTTCGACATCGCGCTCGCCGCGAAGAACGTGGACATCGTCGGGCCCGAGTACGACGGCGATCCCGCCGATCCGAACGCGCAGGCGAAGCTCGACTACTCGGAGTGCCTCGCCTTCCAGGACTTCACGCTCGAGATGAATCCGCTCGTGTACGAGTTCTCCGACATCGACACCACGAACAAGGCGTCGCTCCGCGGCGAGCGGAACGACTATTTCACGCTCTTCGACTTCTCCGCGAAGCAGGACCCCGTGCCGTCCATGCTGGTCCAGGACCACGTCGCGAACGTGAAGGGATTCATGGGCCAGACGACCGGGTTCGAGCGGCGGCTCCTCAAGCCGGGCGTGACGGTGCTGGCCGAGGTGCCCGGCACCGACGAGGTGAAGTACATCCACGGCCACTACGGCAAGGGGACGTTCACGTTCTACGGCGGACACGATCCCGAGGACTACCAGCACGCGGTCGGCGATCCGCCGACCGATCTCGCGCTCCACAAGCACTCGCCCGGCTACCGGCTGATCCTCAACAACGTCCTCTTCCCGGCCGCGGAGAAGAAGGAGAAGAAGACCTGACGCGGGGGTCGGGTCGGCGTTAGACTCGGCGCATGACCCCTCACGGCTTCGCCATCTTCTGCCTCGTCGGCTTCGTCGTGCCCGTGCCGATCCTGGCCTGGCTCGACCGGCCGCGCCGGCCGCGCGGAGGGACTCCCGAAGCGGGAACGCGGCGCTAGTGTACGCGGGGCATTTCGCCTCCGCGCTCGCCATCAAGGCGGCGCGGCCGAAGGCGCCGACGTGGGCCCTCCTGGTCGGCGTCGGCCTCCTCGACATCCTCTTCGGACCGTTCGTCCTCCTCGGCCTCGAGCGCGTCCGGATGACGCCCGGCCAGGGGATCGGCTTCTCCCTCACGCATATCGACTGGTCCCACTCGCTCGCGATGGCGCTCGTCTGGTCCGCGCTCTTCGCGCTGCCGTTCCTGAAGCGGGGCCGGGACGTCGCGCTCACGTGCGGCTTCGCCGTCTTCTCGCACTATCTCCTCGACCTCACGGTCCATCCGCCCGATCTCGCGCTCTGGCCGGGGAGCCGGATCCATCTTGGCCTCGGGCTCTGGGAGACGCCGTATTGGTGGTGGTTCGAGCTCGCGTTCGTCCTCGCATGCGGCGCGTACTACTGGCGGCGGGCACGGGTGGACGGGCGCTTCGGCGGCAGGGCGCCCTGGGCGATCGGCGTGATCGTCCTCCTGCACGTCGCGAACTCCCCCTGGATGAAGATGGCGAAGTAGCGCCCAATCCCGCCCTTGAGCGGCCCGGCCCGGCCGGGTAGACTGACCAGCCGACATGTACGATCCGACCCGCGAATACTCCACCAGCGTCCTCGTCCTCGGCCCGACCGGCGCCATCGGCCGCGCGGTGTCGCGCGAGCTGGTCGTGAGCGGGTACCGGGTCTACGGTCTCGTCCGCCATCTGGACGACAAACCGCGCCTCCCGTATGCCGTGATCCCGGTCGTGGGCGACATGAAGACGCCCGAGCGCTGGGAGAACGCGATCCGGAATGCGGAGGTCGTCGTGAACTGCGCCCTCCCCGACGATTTCGCCGGCGTCCGAAAGGACCGCGAAACGGCGGAGCGCGAGGCCGACCTGATCGCCGACGTGCTCGGCGGCCTCTGCGAGTTCCTCCGCCGGAAGAAGCGCCGCCTGATCCACACGTTCGGCGCGCTCCTCTACGAGCCGGACGCCGACGGCTGGGTCCGCGAGACGAACGAGATCTCGTCCGGCAAGGGGTACGGGATCCGCCATCGGAAGGGGTATCCCGTCTTCGAGGCGGAGCGGAAGAAGGGGCTCCGCGCGATGAGCGTGAACCCCGGCTTCATCTACGGGCGCGGCGGACAGTTCGAATCCTCGCTCCTCGATCCGATGAGCGAGGGGCGGTCGACCTTCCTCGGCGACGGCCAACAGACGATGCACTACGTCGCGGCGGCCGACGCGGCCGTCGGCTACCGCCTCGCGATCGAGCACGGGCTCGACGGCCACGACTACCTCCTGGCCGACGACCGGCCGACGACGCTCGGCGACTTCACGCGGCTCGTCGCGAAGGAGATGGGCGCGCCCGCGCCGCACGGCGTCCCCGTGGAGGAGCTGGAACCCGTCCTCGGGGCGTGGGCGATCGAGGCGGACACGACCTGCCCGAAGATCGACAGCACGAAGGCGCGCGAGCACCTGGGCTGGACCCCGCGGTTCCGGTCCG
>JBLMXB010000057.1:0-21518 GCA_050257555.1 Hyphomicrobiales bacterium
TCCCAGCCGGTGAGATCGGTCCACCACGGGGCCGATGGCCTTTAAGACCAGGGGGGTCGACCAGCATGCTCAGAAAGGTTGTGGTCACGCTCGCGGTTCTCTGCGGTGTGTTCGCCGCATCGACCGCGATGGCAATTCCCAAGCTCCAGTTGTACATCGACGGCGCGACGTACGACGCGACGACCGAGACGTGGATCACCAACTCGAGCACGTTCACCCTCTGGGTGATCGGCGACGTGGGTGACTACGGCGCGATCGACGGCGTCAGCCTCGCGGCCGCGTGGAAGACGGGCGAGACGGGCACGATCACGCTGACGCCGACGACGACCGGTGGCGCCAGCGGCTTCACGGATCCGTCCACGCCCAGCGGTCCGGTCATGACGATCGCGGATTCGGGCGACGGCGCGGTGCCGACCCTGTCCGACGGTTCGTCGCTGCCGACGCACGGCATCTACGGCGCCGGCACCAGCTTCACGCAGTGGTCGCTCGGCAACTTCACGCTGATGGACTCGCCGATGGGCGACTTCCAGACCACGGTTCCGTCGCCGACGTCGAGCATGGGCCAGATCAACGCGTACACGGTGGCGGTCACCGGTTACGCGAGCGGCGTCCACTTCGACGCGTTCGACCACATCGCCGGCACGACCGACGCGTTCTTCGCGCCGTTCTCGCATGACGCCGGTGGTGGCGGTGGCGGCTCCGGCGGTTCGGGCGGCTCCGGTGGTTCGGGCGGCTCGGGCGGCTCCGGTGGTTCGGGTGGCAGCGTTCCCGAGCCGGGCGCGATGATGCTCTTCGGCACCGGCCTCATGGGCCTCGTGGCGGCGAAGTCGCGCAAGAAGTAATCTCGACTCGCAGTTCGGAAATCCCGAGGGCGGTGGCCTGAGCCACCGCCCTCGTTCTGTTGTCGGGCGGCGCCGGCCGGCGCCCGCCGCCCCTTCCTTGACGCTCGCGAGGGCGCTGTGATACCATCGTTGCAATCTGGTATTCCTATGTTACATAAAAAGTTACATAGAGATCGGAGGCGCCCTTGAAAGAGCTCCAGACACACCAGCTCCGGAACGTCGCGCTCGTCTCCCAGCACGGAACCGGAAAGTCCTCCCTCGCGGAAGCCCTCCTCTACAGAACCAAGGCGATCACCCGGCACGGTAAGACCGAAGACGGCACGACCACGCTCGACTTCACCCCCGAAGAGACGCATCGCAAGATCTCGATCAGCCTCGGCGTGGCGCCGGTCGAGTGGCGCGATCACAAGATCAATCTGATCGACACGCCCGGCTACGCGGACTTCGTCGGCGATCTGGTCGCCGGACTCCGCGCGGCCGACGGCGCGATCCTCTGTCTCAAGGCGGCGGCCGGCGTGGAGGCCGGGACGGAAGCGGTGTGGGAGAAGATCGAGGAGCGGGGCTGTCCGGTGCTCGGCGTGATCACCCAGATGGACAAGGAGCACGCGAACTACGCGGGAGCGATCGCCGCGGCGAGCGAGCGGCTCGGCAAGCGCTTCGTCGCGGTCGCCTGGCCGATCGGCCAGGCCGAGAACTTCCGCGGGCTGGTGGACCTCGCGTCGAACAAGGCGTTCCTCTTCGAGAAGGACGGCTCGACGAAGGAGGCTCCGATCCCGTCCGAGCTGGCGAACGACGTGCAGCAGGCGCGCTCGGCGCTCGTGGACGCGGCCGCCGAGGCCGACGACACGCTCCTCGAGAAGTTCCTCGGCGGCGAGGAGCTCTCCGTGGAGGAGATCCACACCGGGCTCCGCGAGGGCGTCGCGGCGTGCTCGTTCGTGCCGGTCGTCCCGGTCTCCGCGTACGCGATGAACGGCGTCGACTTCCTCCTCGACACGCTGATCGACCTCATGCCGTCGCCGGTCGACGCCGGCGCGATCCTCGCGACCAAGGCGGGGAACGGCGAGCGGGAGGAGCTCAAGGCCGACCCGAACGGCCCGCTGGCGGCGCTCGTCTTCAAGACGAGCAGCGAGAGCCACGCGGGCGACCTCTCGATCATCCGCGTCTTCTCCGGCACGCTCGTCCCCGGCAAGGAGGTCTGGAACTCGAGCGCCGACCGCGCGGAGAAGACCGGGCAGCTCTTCACCGTGCTCGGCAAGGACCGGAAGGACGCGGGCACGATTCCGGCGGGCGACATCGGGGCCGCCGTGAAGCTCCGCGAGACGCACACGGGGCAGACCCTCTGCGACAAGGGCCACGCGATCACGCTCGCCCCGATCGCGTTCCCGGACGCGACGCACGAGGTGGCGATCGCGCCGAAGCACAAGGGAGAGGAGGAGAAGATGGGCTCGGGGCTCCACAAGCTCCGGGAGGAGGACCCGACGATCCACGTGCGCGTGGAAGGCGACCTCCACCAGACCGTCCTCTCCGCGCTCGGCGACCTGCACGTCGACGTCGTGCTCGAGAAGCTCGGGCGGCGCTTCAGCGTCCAGGTGGAGACGTACAAGCCGCGGATCCCGTACCGCGAGACGATCCGGAAGTCGGTCAGCAAGCAGGGACGGCACAAGAAGCAGACGGGCGGCCGCGGGCAGTTCGGCGACGTCCACGTCCGCTTCGAGCCGCGGAAGGCCGGCGAGGGCTTCGAATTCGTGGACGAGATCGTCGGCGGCTCCGTGCCCCGGAACTTCATCCCGGCCGTCGAGAAGGGCATCGTCGAGGCGATGAGCGAGGGCGTGCTGGCCGGCTACCCGGTCGTCGATTTCCGGGCGGCCCTGTACGACGGCAGCTACCACTCGGTCGACTCCTCGGAAATGGCCTTCAAGATCGCGGGCGCGCTCGCGTTCCGGGAGGGGACGCGGGAAGCGGCCCCGGTCCTGCTCGAGCCGATCGTGGAGATCGAGGTGCGGGTCCCGAAGGATTTCGTGGGCGCCGTCACCGGCGATCTCTCGTCCAAGCGGGGGAAGATCCTCGGCATGGGGTCCGAGGCGCGGTACGACGTGATCCGCGCCCACGTGCCGCAGGCGGAAATCTACAAGTACTCGACCCACCTCCGGTCGCTGACGCAGGGACGGGCCTCGTTTCGGACCAAGTTCAGCCACTACGAAGAGGTGCCGCGAGAGCTCGCGGAGAAGGTCATCGCCCAGGCCAAGGCCGACAAGGAGGCCATGGCTTCGGCGTAGCGTCTCACCCGCCGGAATCGGGAAGCCCGTGATGCGACCGCGACTCGTCCTGCTCGTCACCCTGCTCTCGCTCTGCGGTCTTGGAGCGGGAGTCCCCTCCGCCTCCGCCGCGCCCGCCGCCGCGAGCCCCCGCCCCGCGGACGTCCGCGCGGCCGGCTTCACGCCGCCCGCGGCACGCATGAGCCCCGTCCTCTCGTCCGCGGCCGTGACGAGTCTCTCCGGGGGCCAGCGAGCGGCGCTCTGGGTCTTCTTCACCGACAAGGGGATCGCCGACGCGCGCGCCTTCGCGCGCGAGGTCCGGGCCGCCGGCGATCGCATGACCGCGCGCGCGCGGGCCCGCCGGGCGCTCGAGACGGGCGGCCGCTTCGTCCCCGACGCGACCGATCTTCCCGTGCCGTCGTCCTACGTGGACGCCGTCCGGAGCACCGGCGCCGACCTCCGGCACGTCTCCCGCTGGCTGAACGCCGCGAGCGTCTCGGCCGACCTCGGCGAAGCCCGCCGGATCGCGTCGCTCCCGTTCGTCCGCGCGATCCTCCCGCTCCGCGCGTCGCGCCGGACGGAGCCGGTCGGGCCGGTCTCGCTCCTGCCGCCGGCGCCCGGTAGCGGAGGCGGCGGGGGCAGCGGGCTCGAGGCGCCGGCGCCGGACCGCGGCGCGGGGACGCTCCGCGTTCCGGGCGGGCTCACGGACGCGCTGGCGAAGCCGGGGAACTACGGCCAGTCGATCACGCAGCTCTCCAGCATCAACGTGCCCGCGGCGCACGATTCCGGGTGGAGCGGCGCGAACGTGATCCTCGCGATGTTCGACACCGGCTTCAACAAGGCCCACACCGCGACGGTCCAGCTCAAGCGGCGCGCGGAATGGGACTTCGTCTTCGGCGACAGCGAGACCGCGAACCAGGCGAACGACGTCACGTCGGCGTGGGACCACGGCACGGGCACCTGGTCGGTGGCCGGCGGGTACTGGATCGGGAACCTGATCGGCCCGGCGTACAACGCGACGTTCCTCCTCGCGAAGACCGAGGACGTCCGCTCCGAGACGCCGGTCGAGGAGGACAACTGGGTGGCCGCCGCCGAGTGGGCCGACTCGATCGGCGCCGCCGTGATCTCCTCGTCGCTCGCGTACCTCGACTTCGACGGGACCGTGAACGACTACACGTACGCCGACCTGGACGGGTACACGACCGTCGTCACGCTCGGCGCCGTCTTCGCCCAGCGGCACGGCATCGTGGTCTGCAACGCGAACAGCAACAACGGGCCGTCGCCCGGCACGCTCTGGGCGCCCGCCGACGCCGACAGCATCGTCTCGGTCGGCGCCGTGGACAGCGGGAACAACGTCGCCTCGTTCTCGAGCCGCGGCCCGACGTACGACGGGCGGATCAAGCCCGAGGTCGTGGCCCAGGGCGTCAGCACGACGTGGGCCGTGGCCTCGAACAACAATTCGATCGGCCTCGCGAACGGCACGTCGCTCTCGACGCCGCTCGTGGCCGGCTGCGCCGCGCTGGTGCGGGAGGCGCACCCGGAGTGGACGGTGGAGCAGGTGCGCGAGGCGCTGATGCAGACGGCGGACAGCGCGGCCACGCCCGACAACGATCGCGGCTGGGGCAGGATCGACGTGGTGAAGGCGATCTACCAGTCGTCGTTCGGGCCGCCGGTCTACCCGAAGCCGTTCGACCTCCTGGTGCCGCCGACCCAGAGCGCGGTCACGGCGCTCCCGGTGACGCTCAAGTGGCGCCGCTCCATCGACCCGAACGGCGATCCGGTCTCGTACCACGTCTCGATGCACGAGACGCTCACGCCCAACGACGTCGTGTTCGAGCAGACGACGACCGACACGTTCACGGTCGTGACGGGGTACCTGGGACCGAGCAAGACGTACGAGTGGAACGTGACCGCCTCGGATCCGATGGCGCACGCGCGCGACGCGCGCGAGCCGTTCCGGTTCACGACCGGCGCCACGACCGACGTCGCGGTCCCGCCGTCGGCGCCGCGGGTGGTCCTCTATCAGAGCCGGCCGAACCCCGCCCACCGCGCGGCCGAGATCCCGTTCCTCCTCGCGGGAGCCGGAAGCCCGGTGCCGGCGTCGCTCCGGATCTTCGACGCCCGGGGCCGGCTGGTGCGGACGCTGTTCGACGCGGACGCTTCGACCGCGCGCTACTACGTGATCCGCTGGGATGGGGAGGACCAAAACGGGCGTCCGGTGGCGTCGGGAATCTACTACTATCGACTGACCGCGGCCGACCGCGAGGAGACGCGTCGGCTCGTGCTGCTGCGCTAGACACGATGCGGCGGCCCCGGGGTCCGGGGCGCCATGGGGAGCGAATATGTCCGGTCACTCGAAATGGGCGACGATCAAGCGGAAGAAGGCCTCGATCGACGCCAAGCGGGGCAAGATCTTCACGAAGTACATCAAGGAGATCATCGTCGCGGCCCGCGCCGGCGGCGGCGATCCCGACGCGAATCCGCGGCTCCGCACGGCGGTCCTCGGCGCGAAGTCGGTGAACATGCCGGCCGACAATATCGAGCGCGCGATCAAGAAGGGGACCGGCGAGCTGGAGGGCGTGAACTACGAGGAGGTCACGTACGAGGGGTACGGGCCGGGCGGCATCGCCATCCTCATGGACTCGCTGACCGACAACCGGAACCGGACGACGGGGGAGATCCGCCACATCCTGACGAAGAACGGCGGGCGGATGGCCGAGGCCGGGGCGGTGCAGTGGATGTTCCACGCGAAGGGCCAGATCATCGTGCCGCGCGCCGCGGTCGAGGAGGACACGCTCCTCGAGCTGGTGCTCGACGCCGGCGCCGAGGACGTGGGCATGGACGATCCGGAGCAGTACGAGATCACGACGCCGCTCGCGCAGTTCGAGGCGGTCAAGACGGCGCTCGCCGACAAGGGGATCACGGCCACGTCGGCCGAGCTGGCGAAGGTGCCGCAGAGCGTCATCTCGCTCAGCGAGAGGGACGCCGAACAGGCCTTGAAGCTCATGGAGGCGCTCGAGGACCATGACGACGTCCAGCGGGTCTCGTCCAATCTCGACATCTCGGAAGAGGTCCTCTCCAAGCTCCAGCCCTAGCGCCGCCCGGGCGGATGCGCCGGTCGCGGCGCGGTCCGCGCGCGCGGCGGCGCCCGATCCGGCGCCGCGGATCCTCGGCATCGATCCCGGGAGCCGCGCGACCGGGTACGGCGTGATCCTCCCCGAGGGGAGCCGCCTCCGGTACGAGCGCTCCGGCGTGATCGCCCCGCGGGCGAATCTCTCCTTTCCCGACCGGCTCCTGGCCGTCTACGACGGGCTCTCGCGCCTGCTCGAGGAGCTTCGCCCGGACGAGGTGGCCGTCGAGACCGCGTTCGTCCGGAAGAGCGCGCTCGCGGCGCTCCAGCTCGGCCACGTGCGCGGCGTGGTCCTCCTCGCCGCGCGCCAGAGCGGGGCCGCGGTCTACGAGTACACCGCGCCCGAGGTGAAGATGGCGGTCGTCCGGCAGGGGGCGGCCGCGAAGGAGCAGGTCGCGTTCATGGTGCGCCGGCTCCTGCCGGGGGTCGGCGTGATCCGCGAGGACGAGGCCGACGCGCTGGCCGTGGCGCTCTGCCACGCGCACCGCGCGGCGCGCCGGAGCCTGGAGACGACGGGACCACGGGGGGCACGATGATCGACGCCGTTTCGGGAACGCTCGCCGCCAAGATGCCGACGTCCGCCGTCGTGCGGGTCGGCGGATTCGACCTCCGGCTCCTGATCTCGGTCTCCTGCTTCGAGACCCTTCCCGCGGTCGGACGCGACGTCTCGCTCCTCACGTACCTGCACGTGCGCGACGACGCGCTCCAGCTCTACGGCTTCGCCGACCACGTGGAGCGGAACCTCTTCGAGCGCCTGATCTCGGTCTCGGGGATCGGTCCGCGGCTCGCCGTCGGCGTCCTGAGCGGCGCCACGGCCTCGCGCGTGCGGGAGGCGATCGAGGCGGGCGACGCCGCGTTCCTCCAGTCGCTCCCGGGCGTGGGGAAGAAGCTCGCGCAGCGGATCGTCGTGGAGCTGGGGGAGAAGATGCTGCCGGCACCCGCGCCGCCGGCCGCGGCGGGGACGCCGGGCGCCGTCCTCGGCGCCGCCGCCGCGGACGCCGCGGCCGCCCTCGCGTCGCTCGGGTTCACGCGAAGCGGTGCGCTCAGCGCCGTCCAGGAGGCCGTCCAGGAGCTCGGCCCCTCCGCCACCGTCCAGGCGGTCGTCCGCCGGGCGTTGCAACAGAAGGTGCGGTAGCCTACCCTCGCCGCGACATTCGACACCGGGAGCCGCCACCATGCCGAAGCCGCCTTCACCCGACTCCAGACCCGACGCCCGAGCGAAGCGCCGCGGTCCCGCGACCGCCCGCGCCGCCGACGAGACGGCCGCGCGGGAGCGGGAGCGGGTCACCGACCCCGAGCCGTTCGCCGGCGACCGGGACTTCGACGGGAGCCTCCGGCCCCGCGCCCTCGAGGAATTCGTCGGCCAGGAGACGCTCCGCGAGCAGCTCCGGATCGCGGTCGAGGCCGCGCGCGCCCGCGGCGAGGCGCTCGACCACATCCTCTTCCACGGACCGCCGGGCCTCGGCAAGACGACGCTCGCGTCGATCCTCGCGGCCGAGATGGGCGTCCCCTTCGTGCAGACCTCGGGGCCGGTGCTCGAGCGCGCGGCCGACCTGGCCGGCATCCTCACGAACCTCGACGAGCACGGCATCCTCTTCATCGACGAGATCCACCGGATGAACCCGGTCGTGGAGGAGTACCTCTACCCGGCGATCGAGGACTTCTGTCTCGACATCATGATCGACCGCGGTCCGAGCGCCCGCAGCGTGCGGATCGATCTCAAGCGCTTCACGCTCGTCGGCGCGACCACGCGCACGGGTCTCCTCTCGGCCCCGCTCCGCGGCCGCTTCGGCATGAGCGCGCGGCTCGACTACTACTCCGCCGCGGAGCTGGCGCGGATCATCGTCCGATCGGCGTCCATCCTGAACGTGCCGATCGACGCGGAGGGCGCGCGCGAGATCGCGACGCGGTCGCGCGGAACGCCCCGCGTGGGGAACCGCCTCCTCCGGCGCGTGCGGGACTACGCCGAGACGCGGGCCGACGGCGCCATCACGCGCGACGTGGCGGCCGCGGGCCTCGCCCTCCTCGAGGTGGACGCGCGCGGGCTCGACGACATGGACCGCCGGATGCTCGAAGCGATCGTCGTGAAGTACGGCGGCGGCCCGGTCGGGCTCTCGACGATCGCGGTCGTGGTCGGCGAGGAGGCCGACACGCTCGAGGACGTCTACGAGCCCTACCTGATCCAGGAGGGCTTCCTCAAGCGGACCGCGCGCGGACGCGAGGCGACCGACCTCGCGTTCACGCACCTGGGCCTCGAGCCGCCGGCGCGCGCGGCCGGCGGCGGCTCGGAGAAGCCGCAACAGGACCTCTTCTGACCGGCTCCACGGCCGCCCCGGCGCGTTGCTGAAGACCTCCGACTTCGACTACGACCTCCCGCCCGACCGGATCGCGCAGCACCCGGCCGCGGAGCGGGACGCCTCGCGCCTCCTCGTCCTCGACCGCGCGACCGGCGCCGTCGCCCACCGCGTCTTCCACGACCTGCCCGAGTTCCTGCGCCCCGGAGACCTCCTCGTCGCGAACGACACACGCGTGATGCCGGCGCGCCTCTTCGCCCGCGCGCCGCGCGCGGCGGGGTGCGCGACGCCACGCGAGGTCGAGGTGCTCCTCCTCCGCGAGGAGCCGGCCGTGCCGCCCGAGCGGATCTGGTCGGCGCTCGCGCGGCCGGCGCGGCTTCTTCGCGTGGGGCTCCCGCTCGCGTTCGTCGATCCGGCATGGGCGGGGACCGTGGTCGGCGTGGGGGAGCGGGGCGTGCGGCGGATCGCGTTCCGGCCGGCGGTGGGGGCGGGCCGCGCGCCGGATGCTGCGGCTGGCGCCGTCGCACCGGCCGCGGACGGGCCCTCCTTCGAGGCGTGGCTCGCGCGCGTGGGGCACGTGCCGCTCCCGCCCTACATCGAGCGGCCCGACGAGCCCGAGGACCGCGAGCGCTATCAGACGGTGTTCGCGCGCGAGACCGGTTCCGTCGCGGCGCCGACCGCCGGGCTCCACTTCACCGAGGCGACGCTCGAGGCCGTGCGGGCGCGCGGCGCCGGCCTCGCGACCGTGACGCTCCACGTGGGGCCGGGCACGTTCCGCCCCGTCGCGACCGAGGATCCCTCCGCGCACGTGCTCGACCCCGAGCCGTACCGCGTGCCCCCCGAGACCGCCGCCGCGATCCGCGCGGCCCGCGCCGCGGGAGGGCGGGTGATCGCCGTCGGGACGACGTCGGTGCGGACGCTCGAGTCGTGGGCGCGGGACGGGGAGCCGGAGGACGGCGCGTGGCGCGACACGGGGCTCTTCATCGTGCCGCCGTTCGACTTTCGCGTGGTGGACGCGATGATCACGAACTTCCACCTGCCGCGATCGTCGCTCCTGTTCCTCGTGAGCGCGCTCGCGGGGCGGGAGCGGATCCTGGCCGCGTACGCCGAAGCCGTGCGCGAGCGGTACCGCTTCTACTCCTACGGCGACGCGATGCTCATCGTCTGAGGACCGCGGGCCGTACTCCGCGACCGGCTTCGTTCTGCACGATTCTTCGCATTTCGCTCAAGTTTTCGCCGCGCCTGCCGATGACCTGAGGGTCGCCTCGCCGCCCGCCGCATCTCGTTAACACACAACTTCTAAATAACTTACGGCCTTCCTCGTCCGGCCTTCCCTGGCTCGGCACGGCCATTGCCTTTTGCCGGTCCCGTGCGGCCCGTGGGGGCCGCCGGCGCGGCCCCTACGGGGACCGCCGAACAGGGACGAGGAGGTCGCCATGACCCGCAACGTGAAGAGCCGGGCGCAACGGAAGCCGAAGCAGAACGGCGTGACGAACGCCCGTGAGAGCCGCGCGATCGAACAGATCCGCATCCGCCGCTACCTGGCCTTCGTCCGCGCCATCGTCGGCGATCCGGCGAAGGGCCGCGCCCGATAGCCGGGATCTCGCCATGGCCCGCCTGCTCAGCCCCGAAGAGATCGCGGCGCTCCTTGCCGAGCAGCCGCTCTTGCCCGCGCCCCGCGAGCGCTATCGCGTCGTCGTCGAGGCCGGTCGCACCGAGCTCGCGCCCGAGGAGATCGCCGCGCTCCGCCCCGGCACGGTCGTGCCGCTCACCCGCGCCGTCGACGGACCGGTCGAGATCGTCGCCAACGCCGTCGTGGTCGCCTACGGGGAGCTGATCGATCTGGACGGCCGCGCCGCCGTCCGCGTCGTTTCGCTCCCGCACCCGTCCGGAACGTCAGGGAGGACGAGCCGATGAGCCCCATCTTCCTCTACACGACCGCGGTCTTCGTGGCCGCCGCCATCCTCTACGGCGCCGCCCGCACGTTCGCCCGCGGCGCGCGAAGCGAAGAGGATCCCGCGTTCGGACCGCCGCCGCCCGACGTGCAGGTGCTGAGCCGCACGCGCGTCGGCATCGGCCGGACGCTGGTGATCGTGGAGGTGGAAGGGCGCCGGCTCCTCCTCGGCTCGACGAAGGAGCAGTGGAGCGCGCTGGCCGACCTCGGAACGGCGGCCACGCGCGAGGAGGAGACCATCTACGACGGCATCGACGCGGAGCTGGCGCGGGTCGCGCACGCGACGCGCATTCCCCGCGGGCGGAGGCGATCCTAGCGGCCAGAAGTTGCGCAGCGGAGCGGCCGGAGCACCGCCTTCTGACCGGACCGGACGGCGCCACGAGATGCCTGGACCGCGGCCGTCAACGAGTTAACCGCACGGCATACGGCTTGCAAAACCGAGCGACGAATACGAACCCGAACCGAACTCCAAACCCCGAACCCGACCCGAATCCCGAGGACCGCGCGATGAGCGACATCGAGAACAAGGCCGAGACGACGCCCCGACCGAAGAAGCGCCGCGCCGCGCGGAAGCCGCGCGCGACGGCCGCCCGGCCCGTCGCCATCGTCCCGCCGGGCATGCGTCCGCGCCGTCGGATCGTCGCCGTCACGAGCGGGAAGGGCGGGGTCGGCAAGACGAACATCGTCACGAACCTCGCGATCGCGCTCTCGCGCCAGGGCATCCGCGTCCTCGTCGTCGACGGCGACTTCGGCCTCGCGAACGTGGATCTCCTGCTCGGCATCGCGCCGCAGTTCGACCTGCAGGACGTGATCCTCGGGAACCGGAAGGTCTCGGACATCGTGCTCGACGGCCCGGATGGCATCCGCATCGTGCCCGCCTCGAGCGGCGTCGAGGAGCTGGCGAACCTCGACGAGTACCGGACCGAGGTGCTGATCCGCTCCCTGGGCGAGCTCGAGGGGGAGGTGGACCTGATCCTGATCGACTGCCCCCCGGGCATCGGCCGGAACGCCGTCGCGCTGGCGCAGGTGGCCGACCCGATCCTCGTCGTCACCACGCCCGAGCCGACCGCGTTCTCCGACGCGTACGCGATGATCAAGGTGCTCTGCCGGCGCAGCATCAAGAGCGTGCCGGCCCTCGTCGTGAACGAGGCCGATTCCGAGGAGACGGCCGCCGCCGTCGCGAAGCGCGTCCGCGCCGTCGCGAAGCGGTTCCTGAACCTCGACATCGAGTACTGGGGCGCGATCCTGGCCGACGAATCGGTTCCGAAGTCGGTCCTCCGCCAGGAGCCCTTCCTCTCCACGTATCCCTATTCGCCGGCGGCGAGCTGCATCTACCAGCTCGCGCGCCGCGTGCTCGGCATGGCCCCCAAGGAGCCGGCCCCCTCGACGCCCGGACCGTTCACCGTGGTCTCGCGCGACGAAGTGCCGGAGGAAGTCTGACGTGCGGACGCTCGTGACGCGTCTCACGCTCGTCGTGGCGGTGCTCGCCGCGGCGCTCACCGGGGCACTCACCGTGGCGGCGCAGCTGCCGTGGCTCCTGGTCGCGATCCGCGCCCTGACGGCGTTCGGCATCGTGGCCCTCGTGGGGTTCGGCTTCCGCCTCGTCCTGACCCGTACCGCGCTCCGCCGCTACTACGAGGAGTCCCGTCGTGAGGACGGGGCGCCGCGGCGCGCGAGCGGCAACCGATAGCGCGGGAGAGAGACCATGGCCACCCCGTCCGTGCTGCACATGATCGCGAACCGCGCGCCCCGCTCGAAGAACCGCAAGGAGCGGCAGAAGGAAGCGGCGCTCAGCAAGTACGCGCCCCTCGTGAAGTACGTCGTCGACCGGCTGGCGCTCCACCTGCCGAAATCGGTCGAGCGCGACGACCTCACGTCGGCGGCGATCATCGGGCTCTTCGACGCGCTCGAGAAATACGACGCCGAGAAGGGGACCAAGTTCGAGACGTACGCGATCTGGCGGATCCGCGGCGCCATCCTCGACGAGCTCCGCTCCCTCGACTGGGCCTCGCGGTCCATCCGGAGGAAGGCGCGCTCGGTGGAGGAGGCGGCCCGCGAGCTGGGGCAGAGGCTGGGGCGCGCGGCCACGGAGGAGGAAGTGGCCGAGGCGCTCAACCTGAGCCCCGTCGAGCTGTCGCGGCTCCTCGACGAGGTGCACGGCACGGCGCTCCTCTCGCTGTCGAAGGCCGTGTCCGGCGAGGACGACCAGGACTACATCCAGCTCGAGGACATCGTGGACGACCCGTCCCAGACCGGAGCGCTCGAGGTGCTCGAGACCGAGGAGGCGCGGGAGGTGCTGATCGAGACGATCGACCATCTGCCCGAGCAGCAACGGCTCGTCGTCGCGCTCTACTACTACGAAGAGATGACGCTGAAGGAGATCGGGGAGGCGCTCCACATCTCCGAATCCCGCGTCTCGCAGATCCACACGCGCGCCGTGAAGACCCTGAAGGCGCGCCTCGCCCGAGTCCTGGGATGACCCCGCTCGGCCTGCCGCGCGCGATGCGGACCCGCCGGAGCCGGCCCGCGCCGGCCCCCGCGGCACCGCCGGCCCCCGCGGAATCGCCGGCCGCGTCGCTGCGTCGCGCCGCCGAGGAGACCATGGTCCTGCCCACGTTCCCGGTCGTGGCGTCGCGCCTGATCGAGGAGGTGGCGCGCCCCGACGCGACGTCGGAGGAGATCGGCCGGATCCTCGCGAACGATCCCGCGCTCGCCGCCCGGACGCTCCGGCTCGCGAACTCGGACTTCTACGGATTCCCGCGCAAGGTCGGCTCGATCGAGCTGGCCGTGCTCGTGCTCGGCCCGGGCACGATGCGCGATCTCGTCCTCACCTCCTCCGTGGTGCAGACGTTCGGACAGGCCGGCACCGCGCTCGAGGGGCTCTGGAGTCACTCGATGGCGTGCGGCATCGCCGCGCGCTCGCTCGCGGAGCGGTGCCGCTACCGCCTCACGGGGGACGCGTACGCGGCGGGCCTGCTCCACGACATCGGCAAGGTCGTGCTCCGGCAGAACGATCCGGAGCGGTTCGACGCGGTCCTGGCCCTCTGCCGCGCGCAGAACGTCCCGGGGGACGAAGCGGAGCGCGGGCTCTTCGGCTCGGACCACGCGGAGGTGGGCGGCTGGCTCGCCGAGCGGTGGGGACTCCCCGCCGAGATCGTCGAGGCGATCGCCTGCCATCACCGGCCGGAGGCCGCGGCGCGCAACCGCGCGCTCACGGCCCTGGTCCACATCGCCAACTCCCTCGCGGAGCGCGCCGGCTATTCGTGGGCGCCGGGAATCGATCCCGCGCCGCTCGACGCGTCCGCCTGGGAGGCGGTGGATCCGGTCGCGGGGGCGCACGACGCGCTTCTCGTCGACCTGGTTTCCGACGTGATCCGCGAGACCGAGCGGGAGAAGGCCCTGTTCGCCGAGTTCCGCGGACCCAAGCAGGAGGCTTGAGATGGGTGTCACCGCCGCCAAGCAGACCGTCCAACGTCCCGTCGAGATCCGCGTGCGGTTCGAGCCGGGGCTCGGCACCGCGCTCTACGCCTCGCTCCACGAGGGGGAGGTGGCGCCGATGACCGTGGCCCGCGTCCTGGGACGCGGCCGCGCGCTGCTCCAGTACCACGGATTCACCCTCATGGCGCACGGCATCCCGGAATGGAAGCCGGGCGAGACGTTCCCCGTCGCCGTGAAGGAGCTCGGCCCGCCGCTCGTCCTCGCCCCCTGGGGCGCGGGGATCGAGACGGCCCCGGGCCGCGTCGTCCAGGTGGACTCGGCCGTCGTGCCGGGCACCGTCCGCGAATCGGGCCCGGAAGCCCGTTCCTGAGCACGCCAAGGAGGATCGAACGATGAAGCAGCGGAACGGGGCCGGATCGAAGCGGCTCGTCGAGGCCACGGAGCGGTTCATCCGCTCCGAGCAGAAGCTCCTCGAAGTGCTCGGAAGCCGGCGCATCCTCAAGAAGACCGAGTGCGAGCACTTCGCGAAGGACCTCTCGCTCTCGGCCGCGAAGAAGCGCTCCTCCGACGTGTTCGGGAGCGCGATCTCCATCAACCGGAAGGTCATGGCCGTGCTCGAGAAGAAGAGCGCCGCCGCGGCCCGCAGCGTGACCGACGCCGACGTGCTCGACGCGATCGTGCAGCTCGTGCAGAAGTCGGGCGATCCGGCCGCGATCTTCGCCTCGGTGCTCGAGACCGTGCGCCAGGCGATCGCGTTCGAGAACGCGACCCTCTTCGTCCTGAACCGCGAGACCGCGCTCCTCGAGGAGGCGGCCACGCTGGGCGGGCGCGTCGACCTGATCGGCCACGTCCGCTTCGATCGGGGCCTCGGCTTCTCCTCGTGGGTGGCGCAGACCCGGAAGCCGGTCCTCCTGAACGACCTCCATCGCGAGGGCGGCTCGGAGGCGCCGACGGTCCGGTCGTTCCTGTCCGTCCCGGTCGTCGTCCAGGGCGACGTCGCGGCCGTCGTGAACATGAGCCATTCGCGGCCCGGCGCGTTCGACGAGGAGAGCGCGAAGCGCCTCGCCATGATGATGCTCCCGCTCTCGGCCGTCGTGATGCGCTTCCTCCTCCTCCGCGAGGCGGAGCGGCTCGGCACGACCGACGAGGTCACGAGCCTCTTCAACAAGCGCGCGTTCGACCGCTCGCTCGAGAGCGAGCTGGGGAAGGCGAAGCGCTACGGGCACAAGCTGTCGGTCGTCGTGCTCGACCTCGACCACGGACCGGCGCGGCCGCGGACCGCCTCGGGCGTGAGCGCGCAGGTGCTCTCCGACATGGGGAAGGCCCTGAAACGGGCGGCGCGGGGGACCGATTGCGTGGCGCGGTACGGGGCCGGCGAGTTCCGGATCCTCCTGCCGCACACCGACACGCCGGAGGCGCAGATCGCCGCCGAGCGCCTGCGGGGCCTGGTGGAGAAGCACGCCATCGCGCGCCGCCGGAAGATCACCGTCAGCGTCGGCATCGCCACGTTCCCCGCGGACGCGAGCGACCCGACCAGCCTCAACACCCGCGCCGAGCGGGCCCTCCTGCAGGCGAAGCAGGGCCCCCCGGCCGGCGAGACCACGAAGCCGTTCGACGAAGCCGCGATCCACTGATCGGAACCGAGCGAGACGCATGGAACCGAAGGCCGAGACCGTGACGCCGGGAACGCCCGACGCGACCGCCGGGGGGAAGGCGCGGATCCTGGTCGTGGACGACGAGGAACAGGTCGTCCAGATCTTCCGCGACCTCCTGACCCAGCAGGGCTACGAGGTCGTGTCGTCCGACGACGGCGACGACGCGATCCAGAAGGTCACGACCGGCCGCTTCGACCTGGTGCTCACCGACATCAACCTGCCCGGCGTGGACGGCCTCGAGGTCGTGCGCGCCGCGAAGGCGGCCGACAAGGACACCGTGGTCATCCTGATCACGGGCTACGCCTCCACGACCACCGCCATCGACGCGCTCCGCCAGGGGGCGTACGACTACATCACGAAGCCGTTCGACCTCTGGGAGACGGCCAAGGCGATCGAGCGCGGGCTCGAGAGCCGGAACCTGATCCTCGAGAACCGGCGCCTGATCGAGCAGCTCGAGCGGGCGAACCTCGAGCTGCAGCAGCACGAGGAGATCCTCCGCCGGAAGGTCGAGCGCGCGACGTACGGGCTCGCCACGCTGTACGAGGCGGGCAAGGCGATGAGCCAGAGCCTGAGCCTCCAGTCGACGTGCGACGTCGTGGTGGCCCAGGCGGCCCGCGTGACCGGCGCCCGCGCCTGCCTGGTCTTCCTGAACGACGCCGGCTCGGGCGACTACGTGGCCGAGGCGGCCGTCGGCGTGCGGGAGGAGCAGTTCCGGAAGCTCCGGTTCGAGATCGGCATGGGCTACCACGGCCAGGTGATCCAGAACGCGGAGCCGGCCCTGGTCGGGGACCTCGCGGGCGTGGTCGGCGTGGAGGACATCTTCGCCGAGCTAAGGGCCGAGAACGCGCTGATCGTCCCGCTCGTGTCGAACGAGTCGGTGGTCGGCACGATCACGGCGCTCTCCCACGACGGCGGCGTCGGGTTCACGTCCGACGATCAGGAGATCCTCATGATGCTCGCGAGCCAGGCGACGATCGCGATCGCGAACGCCGTCCTCTACGAGCGGACGAAGGAGCTGGACCGCCTCAAGTCGGAGTTCGTGGCGGTCGTGAGCCACGAGGTGCGCACGCCGCTCACCTCGATCAAGGGGTCGCTCGAGCTCCTGGGGGACGAACGGTTCCATCAGCTGCCGCCGCCCCAGAAGGAGCTCCTCGGCATCTGCCAGGCGAACACGGAGCGGCTCATCACGCTGATCAACGACATCCTCGACTTCTCGAAGCTCGAGTCGTCGAAGCTGTCGCTCAACTACGAGAACGCGGCCATCGACCGGATCCTGCTCGAGGCGGTGGAGAACATCCGGAACCTCGCGGCCATGAAGGGGATCGAGATCGAGGTCCGGATCGATCCGGCGACCGGGTCGGTGGAGGCCGATCCGATGCGGCTCGGACAGGTCGCCACGAACCTGATCGGGAACGCGATCAAGTTCTCGCCGGAGAAGGCGAAGATCGAGGTGTTCGCCTCGGGCGACGACGCCTCCGTGACGGTCTCGGTGAAGGATTACGGACGCGGCATCAGCCAGCGCGACATGAGCCGCCTCTTCCAGCGGTTCGCGCAGCTCGACTCCTCCACGACCCGGAAGGCGGGCGGCACGGGGCTCGGCCTGGTGATCTCGAAGGGGATCGTCGAGCAGCACGGGGGCAAGATCTGGGTCGAGTCGGCGCTCGGCCAGGGCTCGACGTTCAGCTTCTCGCTCCCGCGCGTCCACCCGGCCGACGGCGCACGCCCGCTGTAGTACACTCGGGACGTGCGCTCCGTCCCGACCCTCCTCCTCGCCTGCCTCGCCGTCGCGTTCGCGCCTCCGGCGCCCGCGTCCGCCCAGCAGGGGCCCGACATGACCTTCGCGGACACCGTCTCGGTCGCGCGCCCCGCGTTTCCCGACTCCGGCGCCCATCCGCGCGTCCTCGTGGACGAGGCGCACCACAACGCGCACACCATGGAGACCGGCTACGCGCCGTTCGCGGCGCTGCTCCGCGCGGACGGCTACGACCCGGAGCCGCTCCGCGCGAAGCTCACGCCCGCGGCGCTCGAGGGCGCGCGACTCCTCGTGATCGTGAACGCGCTCGGCGACGGCGACGCGTCCTCGCCCCGCGCGACGGACCCGGCCTTCGACGGCGGCGAGATCGAAGCCGCGCATCGCTGGGTGGAGGACGGCGGGTCGCTCCTCCTGATCGCCGACCACCACCCGTGCGGCGCGGCCGCGGCTTCGTTCGCGAAGGCCTTCGGCGTCACGCTGAGCGACGGCATGGTCGGCGACACGCTCCTCTACGATCCGGCGGGCGATCCGACGTGGGTCGCGTACACCCCGGTGAACGGGCTCGCGAACGATCATCCGATCGTCGCGGGCCGCGACGCCTCCGAGCGCGTGCGGCGGGTCGTGACGTTCACCGGCGAGTCGCTCCAGGGGCCGCTCGGGAGCACGACGCTCCTCATGCTCGGAGACGGCGCGCTCGACATCCTGCCGCCCGACTTCAGCCCCGCCCGCGCCGTGAAGGCGACCGGGAAGGCGCAGGGGGTGGCGTTCGCGGTCGGGAAGGGGAGGGTCGTGGTGCTCGGCGAGGCGGCGATGCTGACCGCGCAGGTGGACGGCCCGGGCCGCGTGCCGGTCGGAATGAACCGCGCCGACAACGACGACCGGAAGTTCGCGCTCAACGTCGTCCACTGGCTCACGGGGATCCTGCCGTGAGCCGGCGGACCGTGCTCAGCGTCTTCGGCACGAGGCCGGAGGCGATCAAGATGGCGCCGGTCCTCCGGGCGCTCGCGGCCGAGCCCGACCTCCGCCCGATGGTCTGCGTGACGGCGCAGCACCGGGAGATGCTCGACCAGGTGCTCTCGCTCTTCGAGATCCGCCCCGACCACGACCTCGACCTGATGCGCGAGGGCCAGACGCTGACCGAGATCACGACCGGCACCCTGACCCGGCTCGGGCCCTACCTCGCCGATACGCGCCCCGACCTCCTGCTCGTCCAGGGCGACACCACGACGACCATGGCCGCGTCCCTCGCGGCGTTCTACCGGCGGATCCCGGTCGCGCACGTCGAGGCGGGGCTCCGGACGGGGGACAACCGGTACCCGTATCCCGAAGAGGTGAACCGCCGGATCACGACCGTCATCGCGGAGCACCACTTCGCGCCGACCGAGGGCGCGCGGAACAACCTGCTCCGCGAGGGGATCCCCGACCGGCGGATCACCGTGACCGGGAACACCGTGATCGACGCGCTGCTCGGCGTCGTGCGGATGAAGCCGTCGCGGATGCCGCCGCTCCCGCTCCGCGGGTCGCGGATCGTGCTCGTCACCGCGCACCGGCGCGAGAACTTCGGGGCGCCGATGGCCGAGATCATCGGCGCGCTCCGCGATCTGGCGGAGCGGTATCCCGACCTCGACCTGGTCTATCCCGTCCACCGCAACCCGAACGTCGACGGGCCGGTGCGCGCCGCGCTCCGCAACGCGCCGGGCATCCACCTGATCCACCCGCTCGAGTACAAGGCGTTCGCCGACCTGATGGCCGCCTCGACGCTGATCCTGACCGATTCCGGGGGAATCCAGGAAGAAGCTCCGTCACTCGGAAAGCCGGTCCTCGTACTGCGTGACGAAACCGAGCGCCCGGAGGCGGTCGAGGCGGGCGTGGTGCGGCTCGTCGGGCCGCACCGGAAGGCGATCGTCGCGGCCGCGTGCGAGCTGCTCGACGATCCCAAGCGCTACGCCGCCATGGCGACGGCCGTGAACCCGTACGGGGACGGCAAGGCGGCGGGACGGATCGTGGCGAAGGTGAAGGAGATGCTGCGCGAATGGAGCGGGTCGCGGTCATCCGGAGGGGAATCGTAGTCCTGGCGCTGTCGGCCGCGGCCGGCCTCGCCGGCGGCTGGCTCCTCCTCCGCCCCTCCGCCGCTCCGGGCGCCGCCGCCTACTCGTTCCAGCCGCCCGCCTCGAAGACGAACGCCCCGAGCGAAGGCCTCTGCACCGAGTGCCACACCGGCGGGCTCAACGTCACCGGCGGCTCGCTCGAGATCCAGGGGGTGCCCGCGGCCTACCAGCCGGGCACGACCTACTCGCTCACGGTCCAGCTCCAGAAGCCGGGCCAGCAGCGATGGGGATTCGAGCTGACGGCGCTCCGCGACAGCGCGGGTGTCGCCGTCCAGGCCGGCTCCTTCGCGAACACGACGGACTTCACCGCGGTCCAGATGTCGCCCGTGAACGCGCGGAACCGCCTCTACGTCTCGCACTACCGCGGGATCGCGGACGGCACGTACCTCGGAACGCTCGACGGGCCGGTCACGTGGACGTTCGACTGGACCGCCCCCGCACCGGGGGCGGGCACCGTGACGTTCTACGCCGCGGGGAACGCGGCGAACGGAAACCTCGTGAGCGGGGCGGGGGACTACATCTACACCCGCGCCGATTCCACCTCGGAGAACGCGCCGACCGCGGTCTCGAGCACGACCTGGGGCCGGATCAAGCGGATCTTCCAGAGCCGCTAGGACCGGGCGCGCCCGCGCGCGCCGGCGTCAGCCTTCGAGGTGCTCCCGGATCCGCTCGATGACCCGGTCGACCATCGCGTCGGTCATGTCGGGCCAGATGGGGAGGGAGAGGGTTCCCGCGTAGCAGCGCTCCGCGACCGGGAACTGGCCCGGGCGGAGGCCGAGTCGCTCCTGGTACCAGCGGAAGAGGTGGAGCGGCTTGAAGTGGACGCTCGTCCCGATGCCGTCCTCGCGAAGCGCGAGCGCGAGATCGTTCCGGTCGAGCGCGGCGCCGCCGGGCGCGACGTCGATCTGGTAGAGATGCCACGCGTGGCGCATCCCCTTGGCGACGGTCGGGGTCGTGAGGCCGCGAAGCCCCAGGAGCCCGACCTCGTAGCGTGCCGCGATCTCCTCGCGTCGCGCTCTCATCGCCTCGGCGCGGTCCATCTGCGCCTTCGCGAGGGCGGCCTGCATGTCGGTCATGTTGTACTTGTAGCCCAGCTCGGTGACGTCGTACTCCCACCAGCCGCCCTTGTCGTACCGCGACCACGCGGCCGCCGAGAGCCCGTGGAGCGAGAGCCGCCGCACGCGGTCGGCCCACGCCTCGTTCGTCGTCACCACCATGCCCCCCTCGCCCGCGGTGACGCCCTTCGTCGCGTAGAACGAGAAGCAGGTGATGTCGGCCTGGCGCCCGACCGGCACGCTCCAGATCCGCGCGGTGAGCGAGTGCGCCGCGTCCTCGATCACCGGGATGCCGTGCTCCTTCGCGAGCGCCTCGATCTCGGCGGCGCGGCAGGGGTGCCCCGCGATCGAGACCGTCACGATGGCGCGCGTCCGCTTCGTGATGGCGCGCGCGACCTGCTCGGGGTCCACGTTCTTCGTAGCCCGCTCGATGCCGGCGAAGACCGGGCGGGCGCCCAGGTAGAGGATCGTCTCGCCGGTCGAGACGAACGTGTAGGGGGAGGTCACGACTTCGTCCCCCTCCTTCACCCCCGCGGCGATCAGGGCCAGGTGGAGGGCCGCCGTGCAGGAGGAGAGGGCGACGGCGTGGTAGGGGCGCTCCGGCGCCGGAGCCTCGTCGCCGGACGCAACATATTGCGCGACAGCCGCTTCCAGGTCCTTCACTCGAGGCCCGGACGTGAGCCAGCCGGAGCGCAGGACCCCCGTGACCGCGGCGATCTCCGGCTCCCGGATCGAGGGCCGGTGGAAGGGAATGGGCTCGCTCACGGCGGGAAACCTACCACAGGCGGAATCGCGCGCGCACGTTGACGCTTGGGGGGCAGGGGGTCCAGAATGATCGATCTCCGGAGACGGTCGCGGGGGGCGGCCGGTCCAGACCCTCCCCGCCTGTTGCTCCTCGAGATCAACCCCATCGCCGAGGTGACGACATGGCATCCCCGCGTAATCCGAATTCGCGCGCCGCGCGCGTCCTCGCTCCGGTCGCGATCCTGGCCCTGGCGGCCGTGGTCGTCCTGACCGGATGCAACGACAAGAAG
>JBLMXB010000058.1:0-24156 GCA_050257555.1 Hyphomicrobiales bacterium
GGCAAGGGGATGCGCCGCGTGAACGGCCCCGACGAGTTCGTCCAGGCGGTCCGGCTCACGCAGGGGGAGGCGCGGAGCGCGTTCGGCGACGACCGCCTCTACCTCGAGCGCTGGCTCGAGCGCCCGCGCCACATCGAGGTCCAGATCCTGGCCGACGAGCACGGGACGGTCCTCGCGCTCGGCGAGCGCGACTGCTCGATCCAGCGGCGCCACCAGAAGCTGGTCGAGGAGACGCCCTCCCCCGCGCTCGACGACGCGCGCCGGCGCGAGCTCTGGGCGCTCGCCGTGAAGGTGGCGACCGCGGGCGGGTACACGAACGCGGGCACGGCGGAGTTCCTGATGGACCGCGAGGGACGCTTCACCTTCCTCGAGATGAACGCGCGGCTCCAGGTGGAGCACCCGGTCACCGAGATGGTCCTCGGGCGCGACCTCGTGCGCGAGCAGGTGCGCGTCGCGCGCGGCGAGCGGCTAGGCTACGGCCAGGACGACGTCCACCCCCACGGAGCGGCGATGGAGTTCCGCGTCTACGCCGAGGACCCGGAAGGCGGGTTCCTCCCGCAGGCGGGCACGGTGCGACGGCTCGTCCTCCCCGACGGCCCCGGCGTGCGCTGCGATTTCGGCGTCCGGGAGGGGGGCACCGTCCCGGTCCACTACGATCCGCTGATCGGGAAGGTGATCGTCTGGGCGCCGACGCGGCCGGAGGCGGTGGCGCGCGCGCGCCGGGCGCTCCGCGAATGCGCGCTCGACGGCATGCACACGTCGCTCCCCTTCCATCGCTGGCTCCTCGAGCACGAGGGGTTCGTGGCGGGCTCGTACGACACCGCGACGCTCGCGAACGAGTTCCGCGGGCTCAAGACGGCCGCGACCGAGCGGGACGAGGAGGACGCGGCGCTCCTCGCGGCGCTCTTCGCGCATTTCGAGGCGGCGGCACCGCGCGTCGCGGCCTCCGCGACGGGGAACGGTACGACGACGAGCCGCTGGCGCGCGTCCGGCGCGCTGACGCCGCCGCCCGAGCGGGGGTGGCGATGAAGCTCCTCCTCCACCACGACGATCGCGATCGCGAGGCGGTGGTCGAGGCCGCGGGCACCGGCTTCGTCGTGACGCTCGACGGGCGCCGCATCGAGGTGGAAGGCACGGTCGGGCCGGCGATGCGCGTCCGTCTCGACGGCCGTCCGGTCGAGGCGACCGTCCGTCGGGACGGCGGCGACGTCGTCGTCGAGATCGCCGGCCGCTCCTACCGCTTCCGCACGCGCGACCCGCGCGCCCCGCGCCTCGCGCGGCGCTCCGGCGGGGCCGACCGCGCGCGCGGCGAGCTCCACGCGCCGATGCCGGGCCTCGTGGTCGAGGTGCTCGCGAAGGTGGGCGACGAGGTCGAGGCGGGTCGTCCGCTCGTCGTGGTCGAGGCGATGAAGATGCAGAACGCGTTCGTCTCGCCGGTCACGGGCCGCGTCGCGGCGATCGCGGTCTCCCCCGGGACCGCCGTCGAGTCGGGGCAGCTCCTCCTGACGGTCGCGTCGGAGCAGGGCTAGGTGTCGCGGGCCGATCTCGCCCGCGAGCGGGCCCGCGCCGAGCGCGATCGCGCCGCCGCGGGTCGCGCCGCCGCGAAGGGGTCCCCCGCCGGCCCCGGCCGTCCCGGCGAGCCTCCCTACCTGCGCGGCATCCACCCCACGATGTACCGCTCGCGCCTCTGGACGATGCGCCAGTACGCGGGCTTCGGCGACGCCGAAGCGTCGAACGCGCGGTACCACTACCTCCTCTCGCTGGGCCAGACCGGGCTCTCGGTCGCGTTCGACCTCCCGACGCAGATGGGCTACGACTCCGACCACGCGCGGGCTCAGGGCGAGGTGGGACGCGTGGGCGTTGCGATCGCGACGCTCGACGACATGGAGCGGCTCCTCCGCGGAATTCCGCTCGAGAAGGTCTCGCTCAGCATGACGATCAACGCGACCGCGATGATCCTCCTCGCGCTGGTCGTCGCGGTGGCCGACCGACGCGGCGTCCCGCGGGAGAAGCTTTCCGGCACGGTCCAGAACGACGTCTTGAAGGAGTACATCGCGCGCGGCACGTACATCTATCCGCCGGCGCCGTCGCTCCAGATCGCGACCGACATCTTCGAGTTCTGCGCCGACGAGGTCCCGCAGTGGAACACGATCTCGATCAGCGGGTATCACATCCGCGAGGCCGGCTCGACCGCGGTGCAGGAGGTGGCGTACACGCTGGCGAACGGGCTCGCGTACGTAGGGGCGGCCGTCGAGCGGGGGCTCGAGATCGACCGGTTCGCCCCGCGGCTCTCCTTCTTCTTCAACGCGCACAACGATTTTCTGGAGGAGATCGCGAAGTTCCGGGCGGCCCGGCGGCTCTGGGCGCGGCTCCTCGAGGAGCGCTTCCACCCCGAGGATCCTGCGTCTCTCAAGCTCCGGTTCCACGCGCAGACGGCGGGCGCCACGCTCACGGCGCAACAGCCGCACAACAACATCGCGCGCGTGTCGCTCCAGGCGCTGGCCGCGGTGCTGGGGGGCTGCCAGTCGCTCCACACGAACTCGTTCGACGAGGCGATCTCCCTCCCGAGCGAGGAGGCCGCGACGACCGCGCTCCGGACGCAGCAGATCGTGGCGTACGAGTCGGGCGTCCCGGCGACCGTCGATCCGATCGGGGGCGCGGGAGCGATCGAGGAGCTGACCGACCGGATCGAGCGCGAGGCCCGCGCGGAGATCGAGGCGATCGACGCGATGGGCGGCGCCGTCCGCGCCATCGAGCAGGGCTATCAGGCGCACCGGATCGAGCGGAGCGCGTACGAGTACCAGACGGCGATCGAGCGGGGCGAGCGGGTGATCGTGGGCGTGAACCGGTTCGGCGACCCCGACGACATGGGAACGCCGATCTTTCGCCTCGACACGAAGCTCGAGGGCGCCCAGGCGGAGCGGGTGCGCGCGTTCAAGGCGGCGCGCGACGCGATCCACGCGCGGACGACGCTCGATCGCGTGGAGGAGACGGCGCGGCGCGGCGGCAACCTCGTGCCGCCGACGGTGGACGCGGTGAAGGCGGGCGCGACGCTCGGCGAGATCTCGGACGCGCTCCGGCGGGTCTTCGGGACGTACGCGCCGGGCACCTGACGACGACGGGAGGGACGGCGTGACCCTGGGACAGGCGGCGATCCTCGGCGTGGTGGAAGGGCTGACGGAATTCCTGCCGGTCTCCTCGACCGGCCACCTGATCCTCGCGGCGCACGCGATGGGCCTCGTGGGCGCGGTCATGGACTCCTTCGAGATCGTGATCCAGGCGGGCGCGCTCCTGGCCGTGGTCTGGCTCTACCGGGAGCGCGTCGGCGAGCTCTTCGCGGGTCTCGTCCGGCCGCATCCGCGTGGCCGGGCGCTCCTCCTCAAGCTCTTCGTCGCGTTCCTCCCCGCCGCGTTCGTCGGCCTCGCGACGCACCACTGGATCAAGGAGCATCTCTTCGGGCCACATCCGGTCACGGCCGCGCTGATCGTGGGCGGCGTCGCGATCCTCGTCGTGGAGCGGCTGCGCCGCCAGGAGGCCGGCGCGGGCTCGGTCACGAGCGTGGACGACCTGACCGTGCGGGCCGCGTTCTGGATCGGGGTCGCGCAGTGCCTCTCGCTCTGGCCCGGGACGTCGCGCTCGATGGTGACGATCCTCGCGGCGCTCCTCCTCGGCGCCACGCCGGTCGTCGCGGCCGAGTTCTCGTTCCTGCTCGCCCTGCCGACGCTGGGCGCGGCCACGATGTTCGACCTCGTGAAGAGCTACCGAGATCTCACGGCGCCAGAGCTGGGCGGCCCGTGGCCGCTCGCGGTCGGGCTCCTCGTCTCGGCGATCGTCGCCGCGCTCGCGATCAAGTCGTTCCTCGGCTATCTCACGCGCCGGGGCCTCGCGCCCTTCGGGTGGTACCGGATCGCGTTCGGCGCGGCGCTCCTCGTCTTCTTCCTGCTCCACGGCGGGACGGCGGCGTGAGCGCGGCCGAAGGCTCGCGCGCCGGCGGCGGACGCGCCGGCGTACCCGGCGCCGTGACGGGCCTCGCGCACGTCGGCATCGCGGTCGCGTCGCTCGCGCCCGCCATCGAGCGGTGGACGAAGAGCCTCGGCTTCACGCTCGAGGGCACCGAGGAGCTGGACTCGATGGGGCTCCGCGTCGCCTTCCTCACCGCGGGCGACGCGACGATCGAGCTGCTCGAATCGACCCGCCCCGACTCCACGATCGCGAGGTTCCTCGAGAAACGGGGCGAGGGAATCCACCATCTTTCCTTCGCCGTGGAGGACATCGAGGCGGCCCTCGCCCGCGCCGAAGCCGCGGGCCTCGCGCTGATCGACCGAACGCCCCGCGACGGAAGCCACGACACACGCATCGCGTTCCTCCATCCGAAGGGGATGGGGGGCGTCCTCATCGAATTCTGCGAACGGAGACGATCATGATCCGCCCCGGCACCATCCGACCCGCGCGCGCGCTGGCGCGCGCGTTCACGCCGCTCCTGGCCGCGACGGTCGTCGCAGCGCTCGCCGCGTTCGCCGCGCCGGCCGCGCGCGCCCAGACGATCGACTTCATCCCGTTCCACCCACTCGAGCCGGGGCCCGGCGCCGGCTTCACGACGTTCGCGCCGCCCTACGTGCGCCCGCTCCGTCCCGACGTCACCGTCCATCCGATCCTGACCGTGGGCGACACGCTCCTGTCGGCCGATCCGGACATCCCGCCGTACGTCTTCTTCCCCGTTCCGGACGGGATCGGCGTGCGCCAGGTGGGGAACGGCCTCGTCGAGGTCTGCGTGACGCACGAGTTGGGATGGGAAGAGGGGCTCGGCGGCTCGCGGGTCTCGCGCCTCCTCCTCGACCAGCGATCGGCGGGCGTCGTGGCCGCCGACTACATCCTCGACGGCCACGAGGACTTCCGCCGCCTCTGCGCCGCGTCCCTCGCGGGCACGCGGCAGGGGTTCCTGTCGCCGACGTTCCTGGTCAACGAGGAGTCGATCCAGGGACCGCGGCGCGGCGAGGCCGCCGCGATCGATCTCCGGAACGGCACGCTGACGACGCTCCCCTGGCTCGGGCACTACCAGCACGAGCAGACCGTGATCGTGCCGATCTCCTCGGGCCGGGTGGCGGCGATCGGAACCGAAGACGGCATCCCCGGCCAGTCGAACCTCTATCTCTACCTCGCCGACACCGACTCGGACTTCCTCGCGGGGCGCGGGCAGCTCTACGTCTTCCGCGCCGACGCGCCGCCGTTCCAGCCGAGCACGCGCCTCAGCTCGATGGTCTCCAAGGCGCGTCCGATCACGGGACGGTTCATCTCGATCGATTCGCCGGAGGACGTCCCCGACGCGCAGCTCGCCTTCGCGTTCGAGAACGTCTCCCAGTCGGTCGGCTGCCTCAACTTCGTGCGGCTCGAGGACGCGGCGCCGGACGACGAGCGGAGCGACTCCTTCTACTTCGTCGACACGGGCGACATGAACGTGATCGATCCGATCTCGGGGCAACCGGTGACCGGGAACGGCCGGCTCTACCGGATGACCCTCGACCCCATGGATCCGACGACCGTCACGAGCCTCGAGGTCGTGCTCGACGGCGACCAGGGCGACGACCTCTTCCGCCCCGACAACATCGCGACGCACGAGAACACGATCATGATCCAGGAGGACCCTGGCATCCGCGGCATCCACCCGGCGCGCATCCTGCGTTACGACACGCAGACGCGGCGGCTCGATCCGCTCGCGGTCTGCGCCGAGCGCGACCAGCAGGGACGGCTCCTCCCCGAGGGGACGGGCGGACTCTGGGAGTCTTCCGGGATCGTGGACGTGAGCGAGTTCTTCGGGGACGACACCTGGATGATCGACGTCCAGGCGCACACGCTCCGCTCCTCGCCGTTCCGCGGCACCGCGGGCGGCGGGCAGCTCCTCCTCCTCCAGGGCCCGAACGCGAAGCGGCCTTCGCCGCCCAGGCGGTCGGGCGGGAAGGCCGCGAAGTCGTCGAAGAAGGCGGACGACGGAGGCGCCGCGAAGGGCTCCGGGGACTAGCCCGTCAGTTCGACCCGTTCGTCGGAGGCGGCGGGGGCGGAGGCGGCGTGTCGTCGATCGTGTTGCTCCGCGGCACGATGTCCCCCGGCTCGGCCGGGGCCGCCGGCGTCGTGGCGGAGGCCGCCGCGGCCTGGGCGCCCGTCTCCTGGTACTGGATCTGGATCTGCACGCGCACCCGCTTGGGCGTCCGGATGGAGTACCCGTTGTCGAGCAGCAGCACGATCGGCGTTCCCTTCGGCAGATCCTGATCGAGGTGGATGGCCCGCGAGCGCGGCGACACCCAGATCGCCTTCCCTTCCTTCCCCGACCGGCGCTTGAGCCAGTCCTGGTACTCCGCCGAGCGGAAGAGCCGGACGATCACGTCGTGCCCTTTTCCCAGCACCTGGACGTCGCCGAAGAGGTGGACGGCCTGCGCCCCGCGGGTCACGGCGGGGAGGTCGAGCGCGAAGAACTCGGCCGGGCCGACGAAATACGTGGAGTCGACGATCTCCGAGATGAACGTGCGGGCGGGGATGGTCTCCTGGTCCGGAAGCCCGGTCGTGTCCTGGCCCGTCGTGAACGGCATGTCCTCGTCGGCGCTGGGGGGCGGCGGGAGCTGCGTGGGAGGATTGTCGCCGCTCTCCGAGGGCGTGTCCGGACCCTCGGCCAAGGCGGGAGACGTCGCGATCACGCTCGGAATCGCGGCCACGCAGGCGATCGCGAGCGCGGCGATCGAGATGCGCCCCCATCCTCTCCAACGCTTCCGAATCGAAGTCGCCATCGGAATCTCCTTCCGGCTCTAGGCGTCGCCCTTCGGCTCGTATTCGCGGAAGAGGCGGCCCCACTCCGACTTCATGATCTCGTTCTTACGCTTCGTCCCCACCACCGGGTACCAGTACCCGTCGTGGTAGAGCCGCGAAGCGGCGTACGACCACGGCACGAGCGGGCTCTGCAGGAGCATCTTCTCGAGCGGCTTGAGCGGCCCGTGGTAGATCAGCTTCTGGCCCTTCGACGCGAGCGTGTTCTCGTTCCGGGAGTAGCCCAGGTTCACGTCGCTCACGTCGTCGCCGACCAGCTCGATGTTCCTCGGGTCGGCGTTCCCGAGGCCGGCGTCGTTCGCGAGCCGGAGGAACTTGATGGTGAGCGGGTCGAACCCCATCAGCTTCGCCGCGACGGCGTCGATCGCCACCTGGTCGCGCGAGGCGAGCATCAGATTCGTGACCCGGAGCCGCATGGCCCGCGGACCCGGGCCGTCGCCCGAGATCGTTCCGTCCATCACCGCGAAGATGCCGGGATGGATCTCCTTCTGGATCGTCAGCAGGTCCACGAGCGTCTCGTGGATCACGCTGTGGGTCCAGTGCCTCTTTAGATGCAGGAGCCCGCCGAACGCGTTCTTCATCGCGCCGGTCATTTCCGTGAAGACGTGCGTCTTCAGGGTCGGCAGGTGGACGATGTTCGCCCCGATCAGGCTCTTCGGGATCATGAGCCCGTCGGGGTAGACGTCCTTCAGGACCAGCATCTTCCCCTTGGGCTCGTACCGGATCCAGTCGGCCTCGCTCTCCTTGTCGTTGAGCCAGATCGACCGGATTCCGTACCGTTCCAACACCGGCTCGAGCTTGTTGTTCCTCACCCCCACGTGGGGGTCGACGACGACGGTCGAGTTCTGGGCCGCCAGAATGCGTTTCGCATCGAACCCGGCGGCCAGCAACGCCCGGATCACCCCGTCGAGCTGCCACGGGCTGGTGGAGCACGCCGGATAGTAGACGTGCCAGGAGATGTTGATCTTGAGGAGGGTCGTCTTGTCCGGCTTGATCTCCTCCCGGAGGTCCGCCAGCTCCATCAGACGGCCGAAATCGGCCACGACCGTGTCCGGCGAGGTTCGAAGCACCGCGACCTTGGATCTCATGCGGTCCCCTGTCCGTCCTTCGCGTGCAATACCGAGTTGGCGATCACGATGCGCTGGATCTCGGAGGTCCCCTCGTACAGCTCGGTGACCTTCGCGTCGCGGTAGTAGCGCTCCACCGCGAATTCCTTGGTGTAGCCGTACCCCCCGTGGATCTGGACGGCCCGGTCGGCCACGCGCCGCGCCACCGCCGAGGCGGTCAGCTTGGCGATCGAGGCCTCCGGCGAGTGCGGGAGCCCCTGGTCCTTGAGCCACGCGGCGCGAAGCGTCAGGAGCCGCGCCCCCTCGATCTCGGCCCGGGAGTCCGCGATCATCCACTGGATGGCCTGGAATTCGGCGATCGCGCGGCCGAACTGGACCCGCTCCCGCGCGTACTTCGCGGCGGCATCGAGCGACGCCTGGGCGATGCCCAGGGCCTGCGCGGCCACGCCGATCCGCCCGCCGTCCAGGGACTGCATGGCCACCTTGAACCCGCGTCCCTCCTCGGCCAGGCGATGCTTGCTCGAGACGCGGCAGTCCTCGAGGAAGAGCTCGACCGTGTCGGAGCCGCGGATCCCCATCTTGTCGATCGCCTTCCCGATCCGGAGCCCCGGCGCTTCCCGGGGCACCAGGAACGACGTGATGCCCCGGTGCTTGTGCTCCGGGCTCGTGCGGGCCATCAGGAGGAAGACGTCGGCGTACTTTCCGTTCGTGACGAACGTCTTGGACCCGTTCAGGACGTAGTCGTCGCCGTCCTTGACCGCGCGGGTCGTGAGCGCGGCCGCGTCCGACCCCGACCCCGGCTCGGTGAGCGCGAACGCCCCGAGCAGGGAATTCGCGAGGCGCGGAAGCCAGCAGCGCTTCTGCTCCTCGCTCCCGAACATCTGGATCGGGCCCGCCGCGACCGAGTTGTGGACCGAGATCGTGATCGCCACCGCCGCCGACGCGCGCGAAAGCTCCTCGAGGATCAGCGCGTACGAGATGCTTCCCACCGCGGCCCCGCCGTACTCCTCGGGGATCAGGAGCGCGAAGTAGTTGTTCTCCCGGAGCTTCTTCCGGAGCGAGTCCGGGATCGTCTCCGTGCGGTCGATCTCCTCCGCGATGGGCGCGATCTCGCCTTCGGCGAACGCGCGCGTCATCGCGCGCAGCATCTCCTGCTCCTCGGTGAGGTGGAAGTTCATGGTCGGTTCGCGCCCGCGGTCACCCGGAGTAGTCGTAGAAGCCGCGGCCGCTCTTCCGGCCGAGGCGTCCCGCCGCCACCATGGAGCGGAGCAGCGGGCACGGACGGTACTTGCTGTCGCCGAACCCGCGGTGGAGCACCTCCATGATGTCGAGGCAGACGTCGATGCCGATCAGGTCGGCCAGCGCGAGCGGCCCCATCGGGTGGTTCATCCCGAGCTTCATCACGGTGTCGATGGCGTCGCGGTCGGCGACCCCCTCGAGCAGCGCGAACGCCGCCTCGTTGATCATCGGCAGGAGCACGCGGTTCGACACGAAGCCCGGACGGTCCGCGACCACGACCGGCGTCTTCCCGAGCGCCTTCGCGAGCGTCACGGTCTCGTCCACGGTCGCGTCGGTCGTCTCGAGCCCCCGCACGACCTCGACCAGCGGCATGAGGGGCACCGGGTTCATGAAGTGCATCCCGACGAAGCGGAGCGGGCGCTTCGTGGCCGCCCCCAGCTCCGTGATCGAGATCGACGACGTGTTGGTCGCCAGGATCGCCCCCTCGGGCAGGAGCCCGTCGAGCATCCGGTAGACCTCGCGCTTGATCTCCGCCTTCTCCGGCACCGCCTCGACCGCGATCGAGCAGTCGGCGAGCGGGAACGCGGCCTTGTCGGTGACGATGCGGCCGAGCGCCTGGTCGCGCGCGGCGGAGTCCATCTTTCCCTTCTCCACGAGCTTGCCGAGGCTCTTCTCGATCGTCGCGAGCCCACGCTTCAGGGCCGCGTCGTTCGCCTCGAGCAGGAGGACCGGACGTCCCGAGGCCGCGAAGGTCTGCGCGATGCCGTTCCCCATCGTTCCCGCGCCCGCCACGATCGCGGGGCGCGCGGGCACGCTGCCCGTCTTCTCCTGCGCCGGCGCCGGCGCCGCCTGCGGGGCGGGGCTCATGCGGCCTCCACGCTCAGGGCGACCGCGTTGCCGCCGCCCAGGCAGAGGGTCGCGAGGCCCGTCTTCGCCTTCTTGTCCCGCATGGCGTAGAGGAGCGTCGTCAGGATGCGGGTGCCGCTCGCGCCGATCGGATGGCCGAGCGCCACCGCGCCGCCGCGGACGTTCACCTTCGAGAAGTCCCACTCGAGCTCGCGGCCGTCCACGATCGCCTGCGCCGCGAACGCCTCGTTCGCCTCGATCAGGTCCCACGCGTTCGTCTTCCGGCCGAGCTTCTCGGCCAGCTTCCGGACCGCGATCACCGGCGCGTAGAAGACCATCTCCGGCGCCGTGCCGCTCGCGGAGTACCCGTTCACGCGGGCCAGCGGCGTCGTACCCGTCCGCTTCACGGCGTCGCCCGACATCACGATCGTGGCCGCCGCGCCGTCGTTCAGGCCCGGGGCGTTCCCGGCCGTGACGGTGCCGTCCTTCTGGAACGCGGGACGGAGCTTCCCGAGCGATTCCATCGTCGTGTCGGGGCGCGGCCGCTCGTCCTTGCAGAAGCACTTCGGATCGCCCTTCCGCTGCGGCACCATGACCGGCACCACCTCGTCCTGGAACGCGTTCTCGGCCCAGGCCTTCACGGCCTTCTGGTGGCTGTCCACGGAGAAGCGGTCCTGGTCCTCGCGGGTGACGCTGAACTTCTTCGCGATCAGCTCCGCGGCGCTCCCCATGTGGAAGTTGTTGAACGAGTCCCAGAGGCCGTCGTGGATCACGCCGTCCGTCAGCTCGCCGTTCCCGAGCCGGTAGCCGGTCCGGGCCTGCTTCACGAAGTAGGGCGCGTTCGACATCGACTCCATGCCGCCGGCCAGGATGATGTCGGCGTCGCCGGCGCGGATCGCCTGCGCCGCGAGCATCACGGCCTTGAGCCCGGAGCCGCAGACCTTGTTCACGGTCATCGACGGCACGCTGTCCGGCACGCCGCCGTGGATCGCGGCCTGGCGCGCCGGGGCCTGCCCGACGCCCGCCTGGACCACGTTTCCCATCAGCACTTCGTCGATCTGCGCGGGATCGATCCCCGCGCGCTTCACCGCTTCCTTGATGGCGACCGCCCCGAGCTGCGGCGCGGTCATCGAGCCGAGCCCGCCCTGGAACTCGCCGATGGCGGTCCGGCAGGCGCTCACGATGTAGACGTCACGATCAGCCACGTTCGTCTCTCCTTTTCGATGCGGGCGGCGCCCGTCTCAGGCGCTCGGCTTCTTCTTGCCGCCGCCGAAGACGTACCCCGATTCCCGCAGAAGCTCCCTGGCGATGATCAGTTTCTGGATCTGCGAGGTGCCCTCGCCGATCTCCATCAGCTTGGCGTCGCGGAAGTACCGCTCCACCGGGTGGTCCGTCATGTAGCCCGCGCCCCCGTGGATCTGCACGGCGGCGTCGGAGGCGCGCATCGCCACGGTCGAGGCCTTCAGCTTGGCCATCGCCGCGTAGCGCGTGTACGGGGCCCCGCGGTCCTTGAGCCGCGACGCCGCGTAGACGAGGAGCCGCGCCGACTCCAGCTCCGTCGTCATCTCGGCCAGGAGGAGTTGGATCGCCTGGAACTCGGCGATCGACTGGCCGAACTGCTTCCGCTCCTTGGCGTACTTCACGGAGGCGTCGAGCGCCGCCTGGGCGATCCCGAGCGACATCGCGCCGATCGAGATCCGTCCGCCGTCGAGCGTGACCATGAACTGCTTGAAGCCCTGCCCCTCGCGCCCCTCGGCGTCGAGGAGCTGGTCGGCCGGGATGCGGAGCCCGTCGAAGAGGAGCTCCACCGTGTCGCTGGCCCGGTGCCCGAGCTTCTTCTCGCGCGCGCCGGCCGCGAATCCCGGCGTCCCCTTCTCGACGATGAAGGCCGAGATGCCGCGGGCGCCGATGCCGGGCGTCGTGACGGCCGTGAAGACCGCCGTGCCGCAGACGCCGCCGTTCGTGATGTAGATCTTCCGGCCGTTGACGACGTACTCGTTCCCTTCCTTCACCGCGCGGGTCTTCGTGCCGCCCGCGTCGGAGCCCGCCTCGGGCTCCGTGAGCCCGAACGCGCCGAGCTTCTCGCCGGAGCAGAGCGCCGGCAGGTACTTCTTCTTCTGCGCCTCGGTCCCGAAGAGGTAGATCGGCGACGTGCCGAGCGAGACGTGCGCGGCGAGCGTGATGCCGGTGGACGCGCAGGCGCGGCTCACTTCCTCGACCGCCATCGCGTACATCAGCGTGTCGGCGCCGCTCCCGCCGTACTGCTCGGGGAACGGGAGCCCGAAGAGCCCCAGCTCCCGCATCTTCTTCACGTTCTCCCACGGGAACTCGCCGGCGTCGTCGTACCGCGCCGCCTTGGGCGCGATCTCCTGGTCGGCGAACTCGTGGAGGGTGTTCCGCCACTCCCGCTGCTCGTCGGTCAGCTCGTAGATGTCGTCGTGGCGCGACTCGGTCGTCGTCAGCATGGGTTCCTCGCGCCGGGGGTCAGACCGGCATTTCCGCCACCGCGTCCACGAGCAGCTCGGCCTCGGTCGCGCGGAGGATCTCGTCCACCGTCACGCCCGGGGCGCGCTCCACGAGCCGGAGGCCCTGGGGTGTCACCTCCATGACCGCGAGATCGGTGATGATCAGGTCCACCACCTTCTTCCCGGTCAGGGGAAGCGTGCATTTCTTGAGCACCTTGCTGCTCCCGTCCTTCGCGGCGTGCAGCATCGTGACGACGACGCGCTTCGCGCCCGCCACCAGGTCCATGGCGCCGCCCATCCCCTTCACCATCTTGCCGGGGATCATCCAGTTCGCCAGGTTCCCCTCCTGATCCACCTCCATGGCGCCGAGGATCGTCAGGTCCACGTGGCCGCCGCGCACCATCGCGAAGGAGTCGGCGCTCGAGAAGAACGCCGCGCCGGGCAGCACCGTGATCGTCTCCTTGCCGGCGTTGATGAGGTCGCCGTCCTCCCGCCCCTTCTCGGGGTAGGGGCCGACGCCCAGCACGCCGTTCTCCGACTGGAGCACGACGCTCACGCCGTCCGGGATGTGGTTCGCCACCAGGGTCGGCATGCCGATCCCCAGGTTGACGTAGTACCCGTCCTTAAGCTCGAGCGCCGCTCGCCGGACGATTCGTTCTCTTTTCGATTCGCTTGGGTCCATAGGTCCCCTTGAAGATGTGGTCGACGAAGATCCCCGGCGTCACGACCTGGTCCGGATCGATGGCGCCCGGCTCGACCAGCTCCTCCACCTCGGCCAGCGTGACCTTGCCGGCCGTGGCGGCCATGGGGTTGAAGTTCCGCGCGGACATCCGGTAGACGAGGTTTCCCATCCCGTCGCCGCGCCACGCCTTCACGAACGCGAAATCGGCGCGGATCGGCATCTCGAGGACGTACTCGCGTCCCTGGATCACGCGCACTTCCTTGCCTTCGGCGACCATCGTGCCGACGCCCGTCGGCGTGTAGAAGCCGCCGATCCCGGCGCCGCCGGCCCGGATCCGCTCCGCGAGCGTCCCCTGCGGGCAGAGCTCCACCTCCAGCTCGCCCTCGAGGTACTGCCGCTCGAACGTCGCGTTCTCGCCGACGTAGCTCGAGATCATCTTCCGGATCTGCTTCGTCTGGAGCAGGAGGCCGAGCCCCCAGTCGTCCACGCCCGCGTTGTTCGACACGCAGGTCAGCTCCTTCACGCCGCTGTCCCGGAGCGCCACGATCAGGTTCTCGGGAATGCCGCAGAGGCCGAACCCGCCCAGGACGATCGTGGCTCCGTCCTGGATCTTCGCCTTCTCGATCGCCTCGCGGGCGTCGCGCACCGTCTTCTTCATCGCGTCGCCGCCTCTCTCACGACGCCGCCACGGCGTCGGAGCGGTGCTTCGCCACCCAGCCGCGGACGTAGTCGATGATGGCGCCCGTCGGCGTGCCGGGGCCGAACAGCTCCCCCACGCCCTGCTTCTGGAGCGCCTCCATGTCCTCCTTCGAGATGATGCCGCCGCCCGTCAGGAGGACGTCCTTGAGCCCCGCCTCGCGCATCAGCTCGAGCACGCGCGGGAAGAGCGTCATGTGCGCGCCGCTCAGGATCGAGAGCGCGACCGCGTCCACGTCCTCCTGCACGGCCGCCTGCACGATCATCTCGGGCGTCTGGTGGAGCCCGGTGTAGATCACCTCGAATCCGGCGTCGCGCATCGCGCTCGCCACCACCTTGGCCCCGCGGTCGTGCCCGTCGAGGCCCGCCTTCCCCACCAGCACCCGGATCTTTCGCGCCATCGTTCCCCCTCAGAAGACCGCGGGCTCGCGGTAGACGCCGAACGCCTCGCGGAAGACGTCGCTGATCTCGCCCAGCGTGGCGTACGCGCGAACGGCGTCGAGCACGTACGGCACGAGGTTCCTGTCGCTCATGCAGGCGTCGCGGAGCGCGCCGATCGCCTTCGCGTGCGCCTCGGCCGGGCGCTTCGCGCGCACCGCGCGCACGCGCTCGATCTGGCGCCGCTCGATCTCGGGATCGATCTTGAGCACCGGGATCGGGATCTCCTCGTCGGTGTCGAACCGGTTCACGCCGACGATCACCCGCTCGCCGCGCTCCACCTGCTGCTGGAACCGGTACGCCGAGGCCGCGATCTCCTTCTGCGGGTAGCCCCGCTCGACCGCCTGGATGATGCCGCCCATCTCGTCGATCCGCCGGATGTACGCGAGCGCCTCCTCCTCGACCTTCGCGGTCAACGCCTCGACGAAGTAGGAGCCGCCGAGCGGATCGGGGATCGCGGGGACGCCGGTCTCGTACGCGATGATCTGCTGCGTGCGGAGCGCGACGGTCGCGGCCTCCTCGGTCGGGAGCGCGAGCGTCTCGTCCATGGAGTTCGTGTGGAGCGACTGCGTGCCGCCCAGCACGGCCGCGAGCGCCTGGATCGCCACGCGGGCGACGTTGTTCAGCGGCTGCTGCGCCGTGAGGGAGACGCCCGCCGTCTGCGCGTGCGTCCTGAGCTGCCAGCTCCGCGGGTTCTTCGCGTGGAAGCGGTCGCGCATCACGGTGGCCCAGATCTTCCGGCCGGCCCTGAACTTCGCGATCTCCTCGAAGAAGTCGTTGTGGACGTCCCAGAAGAAGGAGAGCCGCGGCGCGAAGGAGTCGACGTCCATGCCGCGCTTCACGCACTCCTCGACGTAGCCGATCCCGTCGGCCAGCGTGAACGCCAGCTCCTGGACGGCCGTCGCGCCCGCCTCGCGGATGTGGTAGCCGCTGATCGAGATCGAGTTCCACTTCGGCATGTGCTCCGCGCACCACTCGATCATGTCCACGCAGAGCTTCACGGAGGGACGCGGCGGGCAGATCCACTCCTTCTGCGCGATGAACTCCTTCAGCATGTCGGCCTGCACCGTGCCGCCCAGCTTCTCGGGGCCGACGCCCCGCTCCTCGGCCACCGCGACGTACATCGCGAGGAGCACGATCGCCGGCGCGTTGATCGTCATCGACGTCGTGACCTGGTCGAGCGGGATGCCGCGGAAGAGGATCTCCATGTCCTCGAGCGTCGAGATCGCCACGCCCTCGCGCCCCACCTCGCCGAGCGACATCGGGTGGTCGGCGTCGTAGCCCATGAGGGTCGGCATGTCGAACGCGGTCGAGAGGCCGGTCATCCCCTGGGAGAGGAGGTAGTGGAAGCGCTGGTTCGTGTGCTCGGCGCTGCCGAAGCCGGCGAACTGGCGCATCGTCCAGAGGCGCGTGCGGTACATCTCGGGGTGGAGCCCGCGCAGGAACGGGTACTCGCCCGGGCGCGCGAGGCGCGCGTCCTCGTCGGCGGGGAGATCGCGCTCGGTGTAGAGCGGCGCGATCGGGATGCCGGAGAGCGTCTCGAACGGGATCCCGGTCGGGTGGGCGGCGCGCTCCGGGGCGGCGGACTTCGCCTCGGGCTTCGCGGCCTTCTTCGCGGTCGGCGTCTCGGTCTTCGCGTTGGCCATGTCGGTCTCTATCCTTTCCGCGTCATTCGTTCGATCAGCCCGCGGGCGGCCCGGTACGGCGACACGTCGCCGGCCAGCACCCGCTCGGTCTCGCGGTCGAGCAGCGCGTCGAGACCCTGCCGCGTCAGCCACTCCTCGAGCAACCCCTCGCGGACCGCGTGGCGGAGCCGCGCGCGGATCTTCTCGCGCCGGCGCTTCGTCGCCGTCTCGGGCGCCGTCGCCCAGGCGCGATGCTCGGCGACCGCGCGGTCCAGGTCGTCGAGCCCCACCTTCTGCGACGCGATCGTCCGGACGATCGGCGGCTTGAAGCCGCCCTCCGGCCGGTACGCGAGCGAGGAGCGGAGCGCCGCCTCCATCTGGTCCGCGCCCGCGTGGTCCGCCTTGTTCAGGACCAGCACGTCCGCGATCTCCATCAACCCCGCCTTGAGCGTCTGGATCGCGTCCCCCGACTCCGGGGTCAGCACCACGATCGTCGTGTCGGTCGACTCGGCGACGTCCAGCTCCGATTGTCCCACGCCGACCGTCTCGACGAGCGTGATCTCGCTGCCCCAGGCGTCGAGCAGCTCGCACAGCTCGCCGGTCCGCGCCGCGAGGCCCCCGAGGCTCCCCCGGGTGGCCATGCTGCGGATGAAGACCTTCCGGTCGGTCGCGTGCTCGCTCATCCGCACGCGGTCGCCCAGGATCGCGCCCCCCGTGAAGGGGCTCGTCGGATCCACGGCGACGACGCCGACCTGTCGTCCCCGGTCGCGGAGGAGCCGGGTGTACTCGGCCACCAGCGTGCTCTTCCCCGCGCCCGGCGGTCCGGTGAAGCCGATCCGCGGAGCCGGCGTCCTCTTGCCGTAGACCGCGTCGAGGATCGACTCCGCTTCCGGCGCGCCCGCCTCGACCAGCGTCATCGCGCGGGCCAGGGCCGGCGCCTCGCCCGCCAGGATCCGCTCGACGAGGGAGGCGCGGGCCGCGGTCGCCGCGGTCAATACTCCATCCCGGCGCGCGACTCGATGCCCTTCTTGTAGTGATGCTTGATCTCGCGCACCTCGCTCACCGTGTCGGCCGTCTCGACGAACGAGGCGGGCGCGTTCCGCCCCGTGACCACCAGGTCCATCCAGCGGGGCCGCGCGCGCGCCAGCTCGAGCACCTCTTCGGCCGGCACCATCCCGAAGTCCGCGACGACGCACAGCTCGTCGAGGATCAGGAGGTCGTGCTGGCCGCCGCGGACGATCTCCCACGCCTTGTCGAGACCCTGGCGCGCCAGCTCGCGGTCGCGCGGGTCCACGTTCTTCGGATCGATGAAGACGTTCCGGCCGAACTGCCAGACGTCCACGCCGAGCCGGTCGCGGAGCACCTCCAGCTCGCCGTAGATCCGGCCTTTCATGAATTGGATCACCGCGACGCGGAAACCGTGTCCCAGGGCCCGGAGCGCGCAGCCGAATCCGGACGTCGTCTTTCCCTTGCCGTTTCCGGTGATGAGGAGGAAGACGCCGCGGCGCGTTTCGCGGCCTTCGGTCGAGAGCGCCGATCCCTGTGTGGTTTCGTCACTTGCGGTTGTTTTCGACATCGAGTGAGGCTAGCACTATAAGGAGAAGGGTGTCAATCGGCGCGGGGGTCGCCGAAAGTCGTACCGCGGAAGGATGTTACGGCCGCGGGATGTGGACGACGGGCGCGGGGGCGCGGGCCGCGCACGCGGGGCGAGCGCCGGCGGCGATCAGCCGAGCGCGCGCTCGTACGCGAGGTCGCCCTGCCGGCCGAAGGCGCTGGAATCGCCACCCCGCGGGGCGCGCGCGCCGAAGCCGAGCGCCTCGAGGAGCGCGATCGACCGACGGTTCCTCGGATCGACGTCGGCGAGGAGATGGCGGACGCCCCACGCGGCGCGAAGGTGCTCGATCATGGCGGCGATCGCCTCGCGCGCGAGCCCCTGCCCCCACGCGTCCTCGAAGAGCACGTACGCGACGTGGGCCGACCGGCCGGGATGGACGGTCGCCTGCACGGTGCCGACGTACCGCCGCGCGGCCGGCTCCCAGAGCGCCCAGTTGAGCCACGCCTCCCTGCCGTCGGGCGAGACGCGCCGGGAGAGCCGGCGATAGCGCTCCGCCAGCGCGTCCACGCTCTCGGGCGGCCGTTCGTCGAGGAACTCGTAGAGCGCATCGTTCCGGAGACCCAGGAAGAGGGCGCGCGCGTGCGCCTCCTCGATCGGCTCGAGGTTCAGGCGCGGCGTGCGGATCGTGTCCGATTCGGGCGCGGCGTGCTCTCTCATCGGAGTGTCGAGATCTTCGCGGTGAACGTGCGCCCTCCCGCCTCGAGGCGCGCGAAGTAGAGACCGCTCGCGACGGCGCGGCCGCGGTCGTCGCGCAGGTCCCAGGATACCGCGTGCGGACCCGCGGCGCGCGGGCCCGACGCGAGCGCGCGCACGCGCCGCCCCTGCACGTCATAGATCGCGAGGGTGGCCGCCGCTTCGCTGGGGAGCGAGAAGCGGAGCGTCACCGACTCGCGCGCGGGATTCGGCCCGGGACGCGCCAGCGCGAACGGGAGCGGCGTCGGCTCGGGCACGCCGGTCGTGATCGCCTCGAGGACCTGCATCGCGTAGATGTCCGGCATCGAGGCGGCCGCTCGCGTGTCGGTCCACGCCGCGATCGCCCCGCCCGCGCCGGTCGCGGCGAGCACCGGGCCCGAGGCGGTGAAGAGACCGCAGACGACGCGGCCCGTGTCGGGGTACGCGGGATCGAGCGCGCCGGTCGAGAGGACCCGCTGCGCCACGACGTCGCCGGCCTCCGACCACGCGATCACGGCGCCGCCCTGATCGTCGGAGACCGCCACGCCGTCGACCTGGTCGCGTCCCGTGGGGGCCAGCAGCCGGCCCTCCGCCGGCCAGGCCGGATCCACGACGCCGGCCTGGCGCACGTGCTGCGCCACCTGGTTCCAGTGCCCGTTGAAGTAGTGCCAGGTCACGATCGCGCCGCCGGCGCCGTCCGCGACCAGGCGCGGCAGCGACGGCTCGGGCGTGCTCACGGGAGAGATCGCCTGCCCGTTCACGGGCCAGCGCGGATCGGCGACGCCCGACGAGATGACGCGCTCCGCGAAGATGCGCGTCGACCCGAGGACCCGCATGTCGGTCCAGGCGACGATGGAGTTGCCGGCGCCGTCGGACGCGATCGACGGGGCGAACTGATCGCCGGTCGCCGCGCAGACGGCGAAGCCGTTCATCGGCCAGGCGAGGTCCACGGTTCCCGAGAAGAGGACGCGCTGGGCGTAGATGTCGAAGCCGGTCGTGCCGCTCCGGTGGTCGACCCACGCGACGATCGCGCCGCCGGCGCCGTCCCCCACGATGACCGGGAACTCCTGCGGTCCCGCCGCCGTGCTCACGGCGAGTCCGTTCGTCGGCCACGCGGGATCGACGAGTCCCGACGCGAGGACGTGCTGCGCGTAGACGTCCAGCGAGAGCGCGCCGGGGCGCCCGTCCATCCACGCCACGATCGCGCCGCCCGCGCCGTCGGGTACCGCGACGGGCAGGCTCTGGATGCCGTCGGCGGTCACGAGCGCCGTTCCGTTCGCCGGCCACGCCTCGTCCACCTTGCCGTTCGCGAGGATGTGCTGCGCGTAGACGTCGGTGCCGGTCACGGCGCTCCGGTCGTCCTGCCAGACGACGATGACGCCGCCCGTGCCGTCCGCCACGACCGTCGCGTGGCTCTGGCCCCCCGCCGCGTTCGCGATGCTGTCGGGGTTGGCGACGACCACGCGTCCGAAATGCGGCCACGCGGGATCGAGATCGCCCGACGCGAGCACGTGCTGCGTCGCGATCTTGGACGGCGGGCTCCGGAAATCCACCCACGCCACGAAGGCGCCCCCGGCGCCGTCGGGAGCGATCGCCGCGTCCTGTTGCGCCGCGACGTCCTCGCAGACGGGCCGTCCGTCCTGCGGCCAGGCGGCCCACGCCGCGCCGGGCGCGAGCGCGAGGGCGGCCGCGAGGGTGAGGGTCGCCGCGAGGGCGAGGGCGGCCGAGAGGCCGGGCCCCGCCGTGAGCGCGGCGATCGGAATCCGTGTCGGTCTGGGTCTCGATACGGCTCTCATGTCGACTCCTTCAGCCCCCCGGCTTGTGAGCTCATTGCTCGAACAGCAAGTCCGCATCCCCGCTCCCCACGCCCTCGACCCATACGTTCTGCACGCCCGGCCTCGCGGGATCGACGTCGCGCGCCGACACGATCATCGTCGCGGCGTACGCAGCATGGGATCCGTCGCCGCGCCGGTAGAAGCGCGCGCGCATGACGACGGTCTCGTCGTCGGTCCGGACCGCGCGGAGCCCTTCGCCCCGCGAGCCGGAGCCCGACGCGGCGCTCGTCACCACTCCACCCGCCGGGAGGATCTCCGTGGCTTCCCACCGGAGGCCCTCGCCGGCCCGGCAACCGGCCAGCGGTCCGTGACCGATGTCGTGCATGCAGCGGAAGCCGCCGCCCGCCCGGACGTATCCCCATGCGCGATCGAATTCCCCACCGCCGCTCAGCACCAGCTCGACGCCCGCCGCGCCCTCGACGTACGCGGTCTCGAACGCGAAGGAGCGGATCGTGCCCTGGCTCCGGGCGATCGACACCGGCGAGAGGAGCAGCAGCGTCGCGAGGCTCGAAACGACTGCGATCGTCTTCATGGGGATCCTCCGTTTCTTCTGGGTCAAGCAGGCACGATGTTCTGATTCACTCGGAAGAGATTCGTCGGGTCGTACGCGTGCTTCACGCGCGCCAGGCGCTCGAGGTTCGAGCCGTACGCGGCCTTCACGCGATCATCCTCGTCCTCGGTCATGAAGTTCAGGTACGTGCCGCCGGTCGCGAACGGGGCGGCGGCGCGATGGAACGCGCGCGCCCACGCGATCCCGCGCTCGTCATCGGCGCGATCCTCCCAGCGTCCGTGCACGTTGACCACGTACCGCGCGTCGCGATGCGCGTACGCCGTCGCGTCGGGCTTCGGCGCCGCGGTCGCGCCGCCGAGCGCCGCGACGAAGATCTCGCACTGGGCCGACGGCAGCCGGCCGGCCGCGTCCACCAGCGTGTCGAGCAGCCCATCCGAGAGCCCGGTCAGGTTGTGCGACTTCCAGTAATTCCGAGCCCCTGCCGTGAGGAGCGGGTCGAACGCCTGCTGCCACGCGGCGTACGGCTGGACCCCGGCGTGCGCGCCGACCGGCGTCCCGAACCGGTGGAGCGGCTCCACGAGCGCTTCCCCGGCCGCGGGGGCGCCCGCGTACAGGAACGCGAGCACCAGCACCGGCGTGCCGTGCGCGTCGGCGGGAAGGAACGGGAGCGGCGGCGCCTTGCGGAGCACCGCCCACACCGTCAGCTCGTCGGGCGCCTTCTCCGTGAACGCGCGGTAGCGCTCGAGCACCGAGCGCGCCTGCGCGATCGGGTAGACGACCAGCCCGCTGAGGAGGTTCGGCCCGACCGGATGGAGCCGGAACTCGAACCGGGTGACGACGCCGAAGTTGCCGCCGCCCCCGCGGATCGCCCAGAACAGATCGGGATGCTCGGCCTCGCTCGCCCGCACGAGCGCGCCCTCGGCGGTCACGACCTCGGCGGCCGTCAGATTGTCGACGGTCAGCCCGTAACTCCGGCTGAGCCACCCGAAGCCGCCGCCGAGCGTGAGCCCCGCGATCCCCGTGGTCGAGTTGATGCCGAGCGGCACGGCGAGGCCGTGCGCCTGCGTCGCGGCATCCACGTCCGAGAGGAGCGCGCCCGCCTCGACGGTCGCCCGTCGCGCCTGCGGGTCGACCGTGATCGCGCGGCGACGCGACTGGTCGATGACGATCCCGCCGTCGCAGAGGGCGTTTCCCGCGATGTGGTGCCCGCCGCCCCGCACGGAGACCAGGAGCCCGGTCTCGCGCGCGTAGCGCACGGCGTGGATCACGTCGTCATCGGACGCCACGCGCGCGATCAGCGCCGGCCTCCGGTCGACCATTCCGTTCCAGACGGCGCGCGCCGCCTCGTACCCGGGGTCTCCCTCGGCGATCAGCTCGCCGGCGAGCGCCGCGCGCAATCTCCCGATGGTCTCCGTGTCCGAGGCCGTCGTCACTCCTCCGTTCGACTTCGAAGCATGGTGCGTCACGATGTCGTCCTCCCTGCGAGTGGGTCGCCCTTCGTCAATTGCTCGTGATCGTGTGCGTCATGCTGTTGTCGTTGATCCAGCGGACCGTCCCGCCCGGCGCGACCGTCGCGCTCGGGAACGGCGCGGTGTCGCTCGTGATGGTCACCGTGACGAGCGTGTCCGCCGCGTTCGCGCTCACCGTGACCGTCCCGGTCATCGGCGAGTGATAGATGCAGTGGTAGTGGAACGAGCCCGTCGAGGCGAACCGGTGCGTATACGTCGCGTTCGGCGCCAGGTTGCCCGAGTTCAGCTCGAGTCCGGTCCCCGGGCTCGTCGGGACGCCGTATCCGTTGCCGCTCTTGTTGTACGAATTGCACGACGTCGCCGTCACGAGGGCCGCCACGAAGGCGACCGCGACCAGCCAGGCGCTTCGCGACTTCGGAAGGAAGTACATGATCGTCTCCTGTTCGGTGGTCCCGGCGTATCGGAGCAGGCTCGCGGCCCGCCGTGGGGGGAGACGCGGGGTTCGCAGCCGCTCGCCTGAATGTGGAGATTAGATACGCTACGTAGCGTAGCGATTCAGGATTTCTCGAGGGATTCGCGCAGGATTCCGAGCGGGCGCGGAGGGCGCCTGAGCCGCGCGGCGGCCCCGGCCTTGAAACGAGACGCCGAGCGTCGTAACGTGGGGACGTGCCCCCGAGAAAGCGACCGCGAACCCGACCCCGACCGAGCGCACCTCCCGCGGCGCGGCCCGCGCGCGGCCGTCCCCGGAGCGAGCGGGCGCGGCGCGAAGTGCTGAACGCCACGCGCGCCCTCTTCGAGGAAGGCGGCTACGCGGCCGCGACCATCGAGGCGATCGCCGCGCGCTCGGGCGTGGCCAAGACCACGATCTATCGCTGGTGGCACAACCGGCCGACCCTGGTCGTCGAGCTCCTGCTCGAGGTGGCCGCCAATGCGGCCCCGCTCCCGACGGGTCGGGACCCGATGCAGGCGATACGGACGGAGCTCCGCCGTGTGACGGAGGCGGCGGACGCCCTCCCGGGCCGGCTCCTCCTCGCCCTCCTGAGCGAGGCACAGCGAGACGTGGAAGTCCGGAACGCGTTGCTACACGGCCTCTTCGACCCTCGCCGCCAGGCGACCGCGCGCGTGATCCGCCGGGCCCAGTCGTCAGGCGTGATCCGGAAGAACGTGGCGCCCCTGGTGGCCGTGGACCTCCTGTTCGGGCCGATCTTCTACCGCCGGTTCGTCCGCCAGGAGCCGGTGTCGCGGAGCTACGTGAACGTGGTCTACCAGAACGTCCTGGACGGGCTGACGTGCCGGTCGGGATCCGCGGCCGCGAACGGAGGGAGAGCGAAGCGTGGGGCGCAGGGCCGGGCGAAGCGGAAGAAAGCTCCAGCGCGCCGGACCGCGCGGTCGAAGCGGCGCTGACGCTGCCCGGCCTACCCCGCTAAGGCCGCATCCCCCCCGCTGCGCCCCCCTACGCCCCCTACGCTCCCTGCTCCCGACGCCCGAACGCGAGCGTCCACTGCTCGCGGGTCAGCGGCCCGTGCACCGCGACGAAGATAACCGCGGCTCCGTAGACGAGGAGATCCCACCGGAACTCGTGCATCCCGCCGTGGAGGAGCATCGCCACCGCGAAGACGAGGAGGAGCCCCGCGGCGCCGTAGCGGTTTGTGGCTGGGACCAGGAACGCGAGCGCGGAGACCGTTTCGACGAAGGCGAGGAGCGCGACGTGGTGGCTCATGAGCCCGGCGCCGTGGATGGCGTGGGCGAGCGTGCCCACGCTCAGAACGAGCAGCGCAACCCCGAGGGTCCACCAGAGGAAGAGAAACGCGCGGACGAGATTGCGTGGCGGCATCGTCTCCTCACTTTCTCGCGTACTGCCAGTTGCGTAGCTTCCCCGCGGCGATCCACGCGACCGCGGTCTTGATGCGGCGGTCCCGGGTCTCGGGTCGCTTCGCCTCCGCGATCCACTCGACGTACTCGCGGCGCTGACTCGGCGTGAACGCGCGATAGGTCGCGAGCGCCTTCGGGCGCTTCGCGAGCGCGGCGCGGAATGCGGCGGGCATGGCGGTCCCGCGGCCGACGGTCTTGGCCCGGCGGCGCGGTGGCGTCTTCACGCCCGACTCGTTGAGCCGCACCGATTCGCGGACGCAGGCGAGGACGAGGCGCGCCGGAGGCAGCTCCGAGATCTTCGTGATTCGCTG
>JBLMXB010000059.1:0-6586 GCA_050257555.1 Hyphomicrobiales bacterium
ATGATCTTCGCCGCCGGGCGGCCGTCCACCTCCGCGACGAGGATGTTCGCCGGCTTCAGGTCGCGGTGGATGATCCCCCGCTCGTGCGCGTGCTGCACCGCGCGGCAGACGTCCACGAAGATGGGGAGGATCTGCCGCGGGGCGAGCCGGCGCGCGGCGCAGTACTCGGTGATCGGGACGCCGCGCACCAGCTCCATCACGAGGTAGGGAGTGCCCGCCTCGTCGCCGCCGGCGTCGACGATGCGGGCGATGCCGGGGTGTTCCATGCGGGCGAGGGCGTCCTGCTCGGCGCGGAAGCGGGCGACGAGCTTCTCGGGGAGGAGCCCGCCGCGCAGGAGCTTCACCGCCACCTCGCGGCGGATCGGCTCCGTCTGCTCGGCGCGGTAGACCACGCCCATCCCGCCCGACCCCAGGAGCTCCACCAGCCGGTACGGTCCGAGCGCGCGGCCGACGCCCGGCGCGGCGTTCCCCGCGCCGCGTCCGGTCGCCTCGAGCGCCTCGCGCACCCAGGGAGCCACCCGGGAACCGGTCAACGCGGGATTCGTGGACTGGGCGTTCAGGTCGCGCGCTTCCGCCGCGATCTCCGGGTCGTCGCGCTCGAGCGCGGCGAGGAACGCGTCGCGCGCGGCCGCGTCCAGTCCCTCGCAGGCGAGGAGTGCCCGCTTGAGCCGCTCGTGGGAGTCCTTCGGGTCGTGGTCGGGCAGGGAGTCCGGCACGCTCTTCCCCCAGAAGAGTCGTCGAACCAAGCCCCGGGGAGCGGGCCGCGGATTCTAACTCTCTACGGTACCACGATTTACGTCAAAGGTCAAGCGGCCGGTGGCGGCGGCGGTGGGGGCGCGACGTAGCCCGCGAGCCGCGGCACGCGCGCGATCGGGGTCCACCCCTCCATCCCCGCGCTCCAGACGAGGCTCTCGCCGCTCAGCTGTCCGGCCGCCATCGCCTGCGCGATCTGGGCCACCGTGTACGGGCCGAGCGTCCGCGCGCCGAACACGACGTGCCAGACGGGAGCGTCCGCTTCCGGCGTCGGCGGAATGACGGGGAGCGGCGCCTTGCTCGGGCCGGCGCCCATCGCGGTGCCCGCGATGGCCACGCCCATGCCGACGCCCACGCCCGCGCCCGCGAGGCCGCCGGCGGGATTCGCCGCCGCCGTCGGGATCGAGGAGGCGAGCTGGTAGCGCTGGTAGGCGTCGAGGTCGCCGATCAGCCCCATGCTGCTCCTCGCGTCGAGCGCCTGCTCGACCTGGTCGGGGACGGAGACGTTCACGATGTAGAGCTGCGGGATGTCGAGCCCGTACTCCTGGTCGATCTTCTCGAGCACCGCGCGACGGAGCTGCTCGGAGAGCTTCCCGTAGCTGGCCGCGAGATCCACCACCGAGATCTCCGTCTTCGCGATCATCGCGGCGAACTCGGTCGCGATGATGGAGCGGAGGAGCACCTCGATCTCGTCCGCCTCGAACGAGCCGTCCGTGCCGACCAGCTCGGCGAGGAGCGCGTCGGGCTTCAGGGCCCGAAGCGCGTACATGCCGAACGCGCGCACGCGGAGCGGTCCGAGCTCGGGATCGCGGAGCATCACCGGATGCGGCGTGCCCCACTTGAGCTCGGTGATCTGCCGCGTCGTGACGAAGTAGACCTCGGCCTTGAACGGACTGTTGAACCCGTACGACCAGCCGCGGAGCGTCGTCAGGATGGGGAGGTTCTTCGTGGTCAGCTCGTACGTGCCCGGCGGGAAGACGTCGGCCACCTTGCCGCGGTCGACGAACACGGCCGACTGACCGGGCCGGACGATCAGCTTCGCCCCGTTCTTGATCTCGTTCTGGTAGCGCGGGAAGCGCCAGACCAGCGTGTTCCGGCTGTCGTCGATCCACTCGACGATGTCGACCAGCTCTCCGCGAAGCTTGTTCACGAACCCCATCGGATCCTCCTCCTGTCCTGCGCCCTTCCTCGCGAGCGCGCTCCCGTCATTTCAGGAGCAGCGCGATCAGATCTCCGATTCCCCGAAGCACGGTGTTCGGTCCCAGCTCCCCCTCGTGGGGGCGCGGCGCGTTCCGCGCCCGCTCCTCCGCCAGGATCCGCTCGGCGGCGGCGAGCGCCGCGGCGCGGGTCGGGTCGGCGGGGAGGGCGTACCCGGCGGCGCCCTCCGTCGCGGCCTCGCCGTCGAGCCCTCCCTCGAGAACGAACGCCGCGATGTCCTCCATCTCGTGCGCGTCGAGCCACGTGCCGTGGCTCCCGCACCAGTCGACGATCACGCCCGAGCGCCGGCCGAAGTTCTTGCGCTGCATCTGCGCGCCGCACCCGGGGCACTTCCGGTACGTGATCGTCTCCTGCCACGCCGCGCGCCGCTCGTGGTGCGCGCCGGCCGCGGGCGCCTCCTTCCGGCGCCGCTCGAGCACGCGCTCCACGAGCCGGTCGAGCACGTCCCCCGGCGCCCAGAGGCCGAGGCACATCGGGCACTCGTCGACCCAGATGCCGCCCAGGTTGCGCGCGCCGAGGCGCACGCCAGGACAGACGGGGCACTCGAGCGGATCGGGCGTCGCGCGCACGGGCTGCGGCGAGAACGCGATCCCGCACGACGTGCAGTGCCGCGCGCCGACCGGGTTCTTCGCGTAGCACTCCGGGCAGACGGGCCCGGACGGCTCCGGCCTCCGCGCGATCTCGGCATGGCAGTACGCGCAGACCTTCGCGCCGTCCGGCACCAGCGCGCCGCACGCGGCGCACCGCACCACGGCGGCGTCCTTCGCGGCCGGAGGCGTCGCCGGGAAGGTCGTGCCGCAACGGCAACTCACCGTCGGGCCGGTGAAGTCCGTCAAATCGTATTGGGCGTGACAGTTAGGGCAGGCGATCAGCTTCACGGCAGGGCCCCCGGGTCCACGCGGCTCGATCCTGGTGGTCATCGGCAGGAGCGTGGGGCATCTTGAATCGTCGGATCGCGGTCCATCCGTCGGGTGTGGAGGCACAGCGTCACGATGAAGGTCGTGCTCGGGGGACTCGCCGTCTTCCTTCTCTCCGGTGGCGCGGCTCTGGCTTCGCCGTCGCCCGCACCGGCCACGCGGGCCGCCGAATCGCCGGGCCGCAGGCTCCCGCCGCCTTCGCGCGTCGTGCGCTTCGACGCCGGGACGCGCTTCGCGACCTCCCGGTACCCCACCAGCGTCGCCATCGGACTCCTGGACGGCGACTCGATCCCCGATCTCGCGATCACCGCGTACGGCGCGAACGCCGTGACCGTCCTCCTGGGGAGGGGCGACGGCACGTTCGGCCACGGCGCGGACTACCCTGTGGGCTTCCTCCCGTACGCGGTGGCGATCGGGGATCTCGACCGCGACGGGCGCACGGATCTCGCGGTGGCGTGCGAGGGGTCGGATTCGGTGACCGTGCTCCGCGGCACCGGCGATGGGACGTTCCGCGATCGGCGGGACATCCCCGCGGGCGGAGGCTCGTACGCCATCGCGATCGCGGACCTCGACCGCGACGGGTGGCTCGACATCGTCACCGCGAACAGCAACCAGCATCGGATTTCGGTGCTCCGCGGGGACGGTGCGCGTGGGTGGCGCCCGTTCGCCAGCTACGCGACGGCGCACGGGCCGTGCGGGATCGCCGTGGGCGACCTCGACCGTGACGGCGTGCCCGACGTGGCCGTCGCCTGCCACAACGCGGACGCCGTGTCGATCCTCCGCGGGCGCGGGGACGGCACGTTCTTCCGGAGGAAGGACTATCCCGCCGGAGCCTCGCCGTACGCGGTCGCGATCGGCTCGCTCGACGGCGACGAATGGCCCGACGTGGCCGTCACCGACCTGGGCTCGGGCGACATTTCCGTTCTTCGCGGCGCGCGCGGCGGCTCGCTCCGCGGGAAGCGTGGGTTCGCCGCCGGGCGGCAGCCGTACTCGATCCGCCTCGTCGACCTGAACCGGGATGGACGGCTCGACGCCGCGATCGCCGACCTGGCGTGGAGCGAGGCCGCGGTCTCGGTCGGGGACGGGGATGGCGCCTTCCGCGCCGTCTTCTCGCGTCCGACGGGGCGCTATCCCCAGGCGATCGCGGCCGGAGATCTGAATGGGGACGGGTGGCCCGACCTGGTCACCGCCGATTCGGGATCGGATACCGTCACCGTCTTCCTCAATCGGGGCCGCGTCGCCCCGTAGCCGCCGGCCGGGCGAACGGCTATCCTCCCCGCATGGCGCGCATCCTGGTCCTCGACGACGATGGAGACGTCCTCCGGCTGGTCCAGATGCGCCTCGAGCACGAGGGGCACCAGGTCCTCGGCTTTTCCTCGCCGAAGAAGGCGCTCGAGCTGGTCCTGACCGGCGACGTCCCCGATCTCGTCGTGCTCGACGTCGCGATGCCCGAGATCGACGGGCTCGAGGTCCTCCGCACGCTCCGCGTCGGCTTCGGGCAGCGGGATCTCCCGGCGATCTTCCTGAGCGCGCTCGTGACGCCGCAGGACATCGAGGCGGGGCGCGCGCTGGGCGCGGTCTACCTCACGAAGCCGTTCGTCGCGTCGGCGCTCCTCCGGGCCATCGAGCGGGGGCTGAAGAACCCGCCCGACGCGCGCCCCCGCTGACCGTCTCCCGCCACGCGCCGCCGGATCGGGCGCGGGCCGGGAGCGCGCGGACGAAATGCTCGTATCCCGCCGCGCGCGGGTGTAGGGTCTCGCCTTGATGCCCGACGCACCCGAACGAAAGCGTCCGTTCGTCTCCGCCGCGGAGAGCCTTCCCGAAATCACGGTGAAGGGCTTCCTCCTCGGTGTGATCCTCGCCGCGGTCCTCGCGGGCGCGAACGCCTACCTCGGCCTCTTCGCCGGCATGACCGTCTCGGCGTCGATCCCCGCCGCCGTCATCTCCATGTCGGTGCTCCGCCTCTTCCGCAAGTCGAACATCCTCGAGAACAACATCGTCCAGACCTGCGCCAGCGCGGGCGAATCGCTCGCCGCGGGCGTCATCTTCACGCTGCCCGCGCTCGTGATGCTCGGCGTCTGGAAGGAGTTCCATTTCACGCAGACCGTGCTGATCGCCGCGTTCGGCGGCGTGCTCGGCGTGCTCTTCTCGGTGCCGCTCCGCCGCGCGCTGATCGTGGAGCAGCCGCTCCAGTTCCCGGAGGGGATCGCGTGCGCCGAGGTGCTCGAGGCGGGGGAGCGGGGCGGGAGCGGCGTGCTCTACGTCGCCGGCGCGGCGCTCGCGTCGGCCGCCTACAAGCTGCTCGAGACCGGCATGCGGCTCTGGGGCGAGGTGATGGAGGGAGCGCGGGGCTTCGCAGGCGGGAAGGGCCTCGGGTACTTCGGCTCGAACCTATCGCCCGCGCTGGTGGCGGTCGGGTACATCGTCGGCCTCAACATCGCGGTGCTCGTCTTCGCGGGCGGCGTGATGAACTGGCTGATCGCGATCCCGATCGTGAACGCGCTCCAGGGCGGCATTCCCGCCGGGACGAGCGCGCTCGACCACGCGAACACGCTCTGGTCCACGCAGACCCGCTACCTCGGCGTCGGCGCGATGGTGGTCGGCGGGCTCTGGGCGCTGATCCGGATGCGGGGGAGCGTCGTCTCCGGCGTCCGCTCCGGGCTCGCCGCGTACCGCCGTCTCCGCGAGGGCGCCACGACCGACCGGACCGACCGCGACCTCTCGATGCAGTGGGTGCTCGTCGCGATCGTGATCTCGATCGTGCCGCTCTTCCTCCTCTATCACTTCCTGATCGGCGCGCTCAACGTGAGCGTCGGGATGGCGGTCATCATGGTGATCGCCGGGTTCCTCTTCAGCGCCGTCTCCGGCTACATGACCGGGCTCGTGGGCTCGTCGAACAATCCGATCTCCGGCGTGACGATCGCGACGATCCTCGTCGCGTCGCTCCTCATCCTCGCGATCTACGGCCACCTGGGCGGCGCCGGCGCGGCCGCGGCGATCCTGATCGGATCGGTCGTGGCCTGCGCCTCGTCGATCTCGAGCGACAACCTGCACGACTTGAAGACGGGGTACCTCGTCGGCTCGACGCCGTGGAAGCAGCAGCTCATCCTGATCGTCGGCACGGTCGTCTCCGCCTTCGTCATGGCGCCGGTCCTGAACCTGCTGCTCCACGCGTACGGGATCGGGCCGAGCACCGACGCCCAGCCGCACTCGCTCGCCGCGCCGCAGGCGACGCTCATGGCGTCGGTGGCCCGCGGCGTCTTCTCCGGCGGCCTCCCGTGGACGATGATCGTGATCGGGATGTTCCTCGCCGCGGCGATCATCGCGGTGGACCTCGTGCTCGAGGCGCGTCAGTCCACGTTCCGCGCCCCGGTGCTCGCGGTCGCGGTCGGGATCTATCTCCCGCTCGCGCTCGCCACGCCGATCTTCCTCGGCGGCATCGTCGCGGAGATGGTGAAGCGACGGCTCGCGCGCCACACGGCGGAGGAGCGCCAGGAGGTGGAGCAGCGGGGCCTCCTCATCGCGTCCGGCATGATCACCGGCGAGGCGCTGGTCGGGATCGCGCTCGCGGTGCCGATCGTGCTGACCGCGAACGCGGACGTGCTCGCCTTCTGGGGCGTCCATCCGGGCGGCTGGCCCGGGGCGATCCTGCTCCTCGGCTTCCTCTACGCCCTCTACGCCATGAGCCTGCCGAAGCG
>JBLMXB010000060.1:0-4403 GCA_050257555.1 Hyphomicrobiales bacterium
CCGAGGCGGGCGAAGAGGAGCCAGGCGAGCGAGAGCCCGCCGCCGGCCGCCATCGCCGCGGTCGCGAAGGCCGGGGTGGCGCGCCACCTGGGGCGATACGACGTGACGAGCGGCACGAGGAGCGCGGGGACGCCGACCGACCCCACGTCGTGCCAGAGATCCACGGCCGACCGGAAGAAGAGGGCGAGGCCGAGCGCGACGAGCGCCGTGACGAGGAAGCCGAGCTGCACGTACCGGTTGATCCGCGATTCATCGGTCTCGCGCCGCCAGCGCCAGACGAGATCGCGGCCGAAGTTCACGCCCCCGATGAACGTGTAGCCGTCCACCGTGGACATGACCGTCGCGAAGAGACCGAGATAGAAGAGCCCCTTCACCACCGGCGGCAGGAAGCGGATCGCCAGCTCCGGATACGCGGCGACCGGGTCGGCGAGGTCGGGCATCAGCGCCCGCGCGTACATGCCGGTCATCGTGGTGAGGAAGTCGAAGAGGACCCAGAACCCGATCGAGATCCAGACGCCGTTCCTCGCCGTCCGCTCGTCCTTTGCCGCGAACGCGCGCTGGTAGAACGTCGGCTCGACCAGCGTCTGGAGCGCGATCAGGTACCAGACGAAGACGTACTGCGGCGCGTTCCCGCCATTCCAGACGAAGTGCGTGGCCGGAAGGTGCGTGCGGAGGAACTCGAGGCCGCCGTAGCGGAGCGCGAGGAGCGGGAGCGCGACCAGGAACCCGGCGAACATGAGCACGAACTGGAGGTTGTCGGCGCGCACCACGGAGTGGAGCCCGCCGCGGAAGGAGTAGAACGTCGCGACGAGCGTGCCGCCGACGATGCAGGTCCAGAGCGGCCAGCCGAAGACGAGTTGCGTCAGGACGCCGAGCATCAGGACGTACGGCGCGGGCGACGTGAGGAACTGGATCACGCCGGCGCCGAGGAGCGCCGGGCCGCGACCGTACGCGAGCGCGAGCTGGTCGGGCACGGTGTAGAGCCGGGAGCGGCGCGCGAGGTGTGCCAGGCCGAGCGCGAAGAGCGCCGCGCCGACGTAGTACGGCACGCCGAAGACGAGCCAGTTCGAGAGGCCGTAGCGGAACGAGTACTCCCCCACCCCGAGCACGCCGCCGTACCAGGTGGTGACGAGCGTCGCGACGAAGGACGGCAGCGAGAGGCGCCGCCCCATCACGAGGTACTCGACCGCGGGGCTCTTCGCGACGCCGAAGAGCCGGACGGCGACGAAGCCGAGGAACGCGACGTACGCCGCGATCAGCGCCAGGTCGACGGCGCCGAGGGTGGCGGTGTGGGTCACGGGCCGGCTCCGTGGCGCGTGGTGGGCCCGCCGCCGATCAGAACTCCGCCTTGAGGGACACGAAGACGCTCCGCGTCGAAGCCGGGTAGAAGTACGGAACGCCGGCGTAGACGTAGCCCGCGGTCTCGTACCGGAGTCCCGTCAGGTTCATCCCGCGCACGTCGAGCGAGAGGCGCTTCTCGCCGAGGAGTGCTACTCCCGCGAGCCTCGTGATGTCGAACGTGAGGGTCCCGTTCAGCACCGCGTGCTCCTCGACGTAGAGATGCTGGTACCCGGGCATCGCGCGGAGCGCCGGGTCCTTCCGGTTGTCCTGCGTGTTGTCGAGGTATTGCCGCCCCGTCTCGACCACCGAGACCGCGCCGCGGACGCCGCGGGTGGAATAGCCGACCGTCAGGTTCGCCATCCGGTCCGGGAAGCCCGCGATCGTGTTTCCGCCGTAGTCGTTGTACGTCGTCGCGTCCACGTACTCGCGGTAGTCGTCGAAGCGGTTCCGGCTCAGGGTGAGATTCCCCGAAACGTCGATGCCGGAGCGATGCCGGGCCGCGAATTCCGCCTCGATGCCCTCGTGCTTCGAGCGCGCCGCGTTCCCCGTGATCGGCACGCCGAACCGGTCCACCTGGCCGCTCGGCACGATCTCGTTCGAGAAGTCGAGGAGGAACGCGGTCACCTTGGCGTGCGCGGCCGTCGCCGTGTATCCGATCCCGGCCTCCCAGTCGTTCAGCTTCTCAGGATCGATGAGCGGATCCTCGTAGACGTGGTTCGCGGGGTCGAGCTTCCCGAAGAGCGGAACGCTGGTCGGGTCGTCCGGATGGTAGATCTCGCTCAGGATCGGCTCGGTGCGCGTGTGCGCGAAGGAGGCGAACGCGTTCCAGCGGTCGTTCACGTTCCAGTTCACGCCGAGGCGCGGGTTCAGGAACGAGTAGTCGAGGTGGAAGTCGTAGCCGTTGTACCGGTCGCGGCCGATCGCGTACCGCGTGTGCCGCCACTGGAGGCTCCCGGTCGCCTTCACGTTCGGCCGGAGATCGTACGCCTCCTGCGCGAAGCCCGAGAGCACGTTCACGCGGCCCGTGTAGTCGTAGAGCACCGCGTTCGGCGTCGTGCCCGGCGGAGGCGCCGCGGCCCACGTCATCTCGCCCCAGTGCCGCCCCGTGTGCTCGCGCCACTCGCCGCCGAACGTCAGCTCCCCCTTGTCGTGGCGGATCCGCGCGCGCGGCACCCACCCGTAGTGGCGGTCCCGCACCCAGAGCCGCTGCGTCATGTCCGATCCGGTCACGAGGTAGCGGCCGTTCGGCTGGAGCGCGGGATTCCCGAGCGAGTCGGGCTCGTAGTACGAGGCCGGGTAGAGCGAGTCGGAGTCCACGTAGAAGTTCGGGAGGTGCGTCGACGCGAAGGCGATCGGCCCGTACGGGAAGTCGTCGTAGTAGCCGGAGCCCGGGAAGTAGAACGCGGCCGACGTGAGCGACGCGCGGTCGGACAGCTTGACGTCGTTGACCAGCTCGTAGTGCGGCTCGAAGAAGTTGTCGGTCTCGTTCTTCCAGTCGAGCGGGTTGTAGCGGCGATCCTGGGTCGCGTCGCCGGTGATCCGGCCGTCGAGGTACGAGCGGTCGACCGCGTAGTACGCGAGGTGGAGCCGCTCGGGACCGCCGTAGAGGTTCACGCGGGTCGTCATCCAAGGGTCGAGCCGCGCGGCCGAGAACGCGTACGACCAGAGGTCGCTCCACGACTGCTCGCGATAGCCGTCGCTCAGGATGCGGGAGTAGCGGCCCGAGACCGCATAGCGGTCGTCGAGGATCCCGGAGCGGTACTGGAGCGCGAACCGCCGGGTATCGTACGTGCCGATCCCGGTCTCGAGGTCGATCGCCCGCTCGGTCGGAATGCCGAGCACCTCGAGATTGATCGAGCCGCCGACCGCGCTCGCACCGTAGAGGGCGCTCCCGACGCCGCGCTGCACCTGCACCTCGGTGGCGCTCGCGAGGAGGTCGGGGTGGTCCACCCAGTAGACCTCGTGCGACTCGGGATCGTTCAACGGGATGCCGTCGATCGTGACGGCGACCCGGCGCTGCGAGAAGCCGCGGATCTTGACGTAGGAGTACCCGACACCGTTCCCCGCGTCGGAGTAGGCGTAGACGCCCGGAGTCTCCGCGAGGAGCATCGGAATGTCCTGCGCCCAGTAGCGGTCGTCGATCTGCTTGCGATCGAGCTCCGTGAACGCGACGGCCGACGAGCGCGCGGTCGCGCGGGTCGTGGTGACCTCGACGCCGGCTAGCGGGACCGCGCGGGGCGTGAGGCGGATGACGATCGAGAGCGAGAACGCGAGGTCGTACGGGACGGTCGCCGGGGCGTATCCCAATCGCGACGCCTCGAGGGTCCCCTTCGTCCCGGGAAGGCGCGTGAGCGTGAACCCGCCGGACGCGTCGGTCGCGGCCTCCCGGACGTCGGCGGCGGGGACGCCGGCCAGGCGGACGCGCACGCCGGCGAGCCGCGTCCCGGTCTCACCGTCCACGACGGTGCCGGTGAGGGTCGTGGGCGTCGCCGCCTGGTCGTGAGGCGGCTGGTCAGAGTCGGCCGCGCGGGCGGCGGGGGCAACGGGCGCGAGCGGGCCGAGCAGAACGAGCGTGAGCAGGGTCGCGGCGGAGCGGAGGATCCAGCGGGACATCGAAGCCACCTTCCTTCCTGGAACGAATCGGGCCGTCTCCAGGTGGGGAGGCGGCCACGAAGGAAGGCTTCGTCGTCGTCCAGTTTCCCTACGCTGGCATGACCCAGATCAGGTTCTTAGGGTGTGATCTCAGGCCGGTATCCCGGCCACCCCTAACGGACCGGACTAGGATGCGGCGTCGGTGTGTTCGATGTCAAGACGGCGAATCGCGAGCGCGCAATGCGCCCGCCCCGCCCCCTACTCCGTCGCGAAGGCGGCCGGCTCGCTCCGGTCCACGCGGCCGCCGTCGAGTCGCACGGTCAGCCGCCAGTGGTACGCGGTCTGCGGCGAGAGCCGCGACGCGAGGTCCGGCGGGATCGTCCACATGGTGGTGCGGATCGGCGGGCTCGTGAAGAGCGACTCGTCGGCCGCCGACATGACCGTGACCTCGTAGCCCTGCGCGCCGGCGA